>DUUR01000213.1 GCA_012841425.1 Bacteroidales bacterium
AAAAGATCTCTATACAATCTTGAGTAGGATTGTAACCTAGTAGCTCTTCTGGATCCTCACCTAAATCTTTTATAAGCTGCTCTTTAGCCTCCTCTTTGCTTATGAATCTTGACGACTTTACAAATGGCTGAGCATCTAAACTTTTTCGCACATCACTTATCTCGGCATCACTTATACTTGAGGAGAGCATAACATTAAAGCTCATGTTTTCTTTAACATATTGAGAAAGCCCGTTGCCCATAAAAACTATAAGTAGGGTAATCCCCAACAATACCAGTACCAGTGAGATACTGATCGTTGAAGTTATCTTGGCATTTAAAAACCGTACAGTGGATACTTTTTTCTTTCCAGACATAGAGTTGTGGGGATAAGATACCATTTCCAATTAAGTTGCAAAGTAATAAAAATTATCGCACTTAAGTAGCCTAAATTGAAAATATTATAGAAAAAAACTAATCGAAGTATTTTGTTAAGCCAAATGAGCATATACAATTTTGATTGTAAATGTCATGGCGAGAAATAGTCTAACTTTAGTGAACAAATTATTTACCTTCTTCTTCAATTTGTTCACTCTTGATTACAATTTCTGATATTTGGTAGACCTCTAATTCAACTATAGAATCAACTACAACTCTTTTTTTATAGGATCAACTACAACTCTTTTTTGAATCATTTTACTTCTTACTACAGATAACACTATGGAAGCAACCAACAAAGAGATTATTATAAATAAAGATGCGGTGGTTGAAATATAAAAAATGCTATCATGCCCCTGAGAATAGTGGTTTATCATCATTTTACTACCTATAAAAATAAGAATAAGACTCAAACCATATTTAAGGTAATAGAAATAATCCATTACCCCTCTTAAAGCAAAATATAACGATCGTAGACCCAAAATTGCAAATATATTAGATGTATAAACAATAAACATATTGGTTGATACAGCAAGAACAGCAGGGATAGAGTCAACTGCAAAAACTAAATCTGTCATTTCTATCACTATCAATGCAAGAAACAGAGGTGTTGCTAATCTTCTTCCATCAATTTTTACGAAAAACTTTTCTTCCGATAAATCATCTGTCATTGGTAAAACCCTTCGGATAAATTTAACGAATTTATTATCATTCATATCCTTATCGGTGTGGCCTTTTTCATCATTCTTCTCGCGAAGATGGTCAATAACCATTTTAATCCCTGTTAGTAACAAGAATCCGCCAAAAACATACATTATCCAAGCAAAACTCTCAATAAGCGCTATCCCCGCAAAAATAAAAATTGCTCTAAAAACAAGCGCTCCCAAAATCCCCCAAAACAACACGTTATGCTGATAAGAAGGTTTTATATTAAATGAAGAAAAGATAAGTATAAAAACAAATAGATTATCTACACTTAACGATTTTTCAATCAAATATGCTGTAAGAAACTCTAGAGCCAAATCCTTGCCTAAAAAGAAATAAACACCAATATTAAAAATAAGGGCAAGAGAGATCCAGAAAAGACTTAACCAAAGAGCTTTTTTAACTCTCACTACCTCTCCTTTTTTGTGAAACACAAACATGTCAAGAGCTAACAAGAAAATAATAAGAATAATAAAACCAACCCAAAACATCGAACCTACTTCCATCTATGATAACCTTTTATATAAACTAAAACTAAGACAATTAACACACAAATAAACAAAATGTTTAGAATAATAATTTATTATTCATTCTTTTGCTTTATACCCATTTCTTGGGCTTTTATAATCATATAATTATAAGCAGCATCGTGCTCATTTGGAATTATACCATCTAGAATTGCATCTTTAATTGCACTTTTCAATAAACCAATTTCACGTCCTTGCTGTACTTCAAAAATCTCCATTATATCGTTGCCATCTATTGGTGGTTGAAAATTTCTTACACGGTCTTTCTCCTCAATCTCTTTCAGCTTTCTTCTAACTATCTTGAAGTTATTAATAAACCGTTTCACCTTTACTGGATTTTTTGAAGTAATATCAGCCTCACAGAGCGTCATTAAATCATCTATATCATCACCAGCATCAAAGAGTAACCTACGTATGGCAGAATCTGTAACCTCCTCCTCTACAAGTTGCATCGGACGCATATGAAGCGAAACCATTTTTTGAGAATACTTCATTTTCTCGTTCAAAGGAAGCTTCATACGTCTGAAAATATTAGGCACCATCTTTTCACCAATATAATTATGGTTGTGAAATGTCCAGCCCAACTTTGGGTCCCATCTTTTTGTTAAAGGTTTTGCTATATCATGAAGTAATGCCGACCATCGCAACCACAAATCTTCTGTTTTCCTCGAAATATTATCTAAAACAACCAATGTATGATAAAAATTATCCTTATGCCCTACCCCATCCTTTGTTTCGGCACCTTTTAAAGCAGTTAGCTCAGGAAATATTAACTCAAGAAGACCAGTTTTATCCAGCATCATAAGCCCAATAGAGGGTTTTGGCGACAATATAATCTTATTCAACTCGTCAGTTACACGTTCCATCGAAACTATCTTAATTCGCTCTTTATTTCTCTCAATTGCATCAAATGTCTTATAATGAATATCAAAACCCAATTGAGAAGCAAATCTAATAGCTCTCATCATCCTTAGTGGATCGTCACTAAATGTAATATCCGGATCGAGAGGAGTACGAATTATCAAATCTTCAAGATCTTGTATTCCATTAAATGGATCTATCAGTTCTCCAAAACGACTGCTATTCAAACAGAAAGCCATTGCATTTATTGTAAAATCGCGTCTTTTTTGGTCATCCTCCAAAGTACCTTCTTCAATGGCTGGTTTGCGAGACTCAAAGCTATATGATTCTTTTCTTGCACCCACAAATTCTATTTCAAACCCTTTATATTTGATTTGTGCAGTGCCAAAATTTTTAAAAATTGTAATGTCTTTTTTACTTCCCAATTTCTTTGCAACTAACCTTGCAAGATCAATCCCACTACCAATTGCAACAATATCTAGATCATTAGAAGGACGATATAAAAAAAAATCGCGTACAGATCCACCAATCAGATAACATTCCAGATTCAACTCATCGGCAGCCTGAGAGATTATTCGAAATATATCCTTGTTTAAGTGCGAAAGTATCTCTTTTTGAGATAAATACATAATAAGCTATAATTTTAGTAAGCCTATCAAAGGCCCTTTTACTGTTACGAATTGCAAAATTACAATAATTGAACATTAAAACGACTTTTTATGATAGATAAATTTTGTAAGTTTGCATACAACTATATTCAATTTAAACAATGCGTTTATCTGTTCAAACCACAATTTTAATGCTATTAATGCTCATTTCTTTTTCCTGTTCTGGCAGAGGAAGAGGTGCAACTAAGTATTTAACCGAAGCAGAAGAAGCATACAAAGCAGGCAACTACTCAATAGCTAAGCTCAAGATAGACAGCATAAAAACTCTCTTTCCTAAATCTTTTGATGAGATTAATGCAGGGTTTCATCTTATGCAAGAAGTGCGAATGGCAGAAAATAAAAGGAATATTGCTTTTTGTGATTCTATGCTTCGCGAAAATTATAATATGCTTAATGAAATGCTTGTCCGGTTCGATTATGTACGTGACGATCGTTACCAAGAGTTTGGAGAATATCACCCCAAGGCATATCCTCATCAATCCTCACTAGATCAAAATGGACTCCGATC
>DUUR01000214.1 GCA_012841425.1 Bacteroidales bacterium
AAAATTTTCCCTAAAATGAATAGAAAAAATGAGCTGACTATCTGAGCTTGACGTTTTTTTATGTAAGTTTGCAACCGATGAAAGAAAAACTATTTATATCTCTGCTTACGTGGGCAATCTGTATAGTATTTGCCTTTCCTCAGGCTCATATTATCATGCCTGATTCATCACAGATATCAACCAATCCCGACTCGTTATTTCGGCCTCAAACAGAAGGAGAGCAAAGTCTGCAACTCAATCATCTTATACATGATCATGGTGCAGAAGCAGATTCCCTTACGGAGTTGGCTCAAATGGCAACATGGACAATAAGCCAGAGAACTGGCGAAAGGTTTGTAGCATCCCCCGACACTTTACTCCATAATTATCAACATTCAACACTTCCCGATGGGCAATCGGTAGCAATGGGATTTCTTGCACCGCTAGGATCACCTGCCTTCTCAAAAATATTCTTCGATCGTTCAGAGTTAGACCATTTTATATTTAATGAACCTTACTCCAACTATTTAAAAACCCTCGAAAATCAACATTTTATAAACACACGTGTGCCTTACTCCCGATTAGATTATCAGAGAAGCGGCAACAAGCAGATGAGAGAAGAGAGGTTTGGTGCGTTGTTAACATCTAACTTTGGAGAAAGCCTAAATGTTGGAATCGACGTAGATCTAATAAGTTCCAAAGGATTTTACAACTCACAAGCGGTTAAGCACAACAACTTCTCACTTTTCGGAAATTATATCAGCGATAGGTTAGAGGGTCATGCATTTATGAATATAGGCAAGATTAGTAATTTCGAAAATGGAGGAATTACTGATGAAACCTTTATAACCGACCCCGAAGCTATACAGCAAAGCTTCACATCCAGAGACATACCCGTTAAATTCACAGACACCTGGAATACAGTTAGGAACAACAGGTTCTTCCTTTCGGGACGGTACAATCTCGGATATATTGATGCACCAAAAGACACGCTTAGTCAAGGCACCAACAACTTTATACCAATTGCCAGTATAGGATTCTCCTCTCAATATACTCAGCAATACCGTAGATTCTTGTCGCACGATACAGCCTATGTAAATGTCGATGGACTGCAAATGCAAAGAATCGATCAGTTTTATCCAAATATATATTATAGTGGAGCAGTAGACGATAGTATAAGATATAGTTCTTTTAAAAACACCGTTTCGCTAAGTCTCCGCGAAGGCTTTAAAGACTGGGTTAAATTTGGTCTAACAGGCTTTCTTGAGTACGACTTAAGAAATTACACCATGCGCGACCTAGAGGATTTTACTTTTAAAAGCCACAAAGAGAGTGCTGTAACACTCGGGGGGGTGTTAAGCAAACAACAAGGAGAAAACCTGCTGTTTAATGTTCATGCCGATTTAGGTGTACTTGGTGCTAACCTTGGTGAGTTTAGAGCAATTGGTAATGTAGAAACAGGATTTGATATTGCCGGAAGGCGCACATCTCTTTCAGCCGAAGCATATATCAAGAACTTAAGGCCTAAATATCTACAAAACAATTACCAATCAAAGTATTTCAATTGGAACAACGACTTTGGAGATACCCGTAGGGTTTATTTAGGTGGCAAGCTCCTAATACCGTTTACTAACACCGTGCTAAGTGCTGGTGTTGAGAATCTGCAAAACTATATATATGTTGATGCAAACAGAAATATAGCACAAGAGAGCGATAATATTCAGGTGCTCACAGCACGAATAGAGCAGAACATAAGCTTAGGGGTTTTCAACTGGGATAATCAGGTTGTCTATCAAAAATCTAGTAATCAAACGGCAATTCCACTTCCAGAGTTGAGCGTATACTCAAATATGTATTTAAAAACAA
This sequence comes from Bacteroidales bacterium, assembly GCA_012841425.1. Lineage (GTDB taxonomy): Bacteria > Bacteroidota > Bacteroidia > Bacteroidales > Dysgonomonadaceae > Proteiniphilum. The sequence goes on from DUUR01000214.1 coordinate 1,846, forward strand.
AAATTGTAAATGAGCTTACAATGCAGTTTGGTATTGATGCTCACTATCATACCAAATATTTTGTACAGGGATACGAACCCGCATTGTTGCAGTTTTATAACCAACAAGAAAAAGAGATAGGCAATTACCCTATATCAACTGTATACCTAAATATGCATTTAAAGCAGACCCGTTTTTTCATTATGCTCTATAATGTTGCATCTAAAGTTATTAAGCCACAAGAGTATTTTACAATACCAGGCTACCCTGTAAACCCTTTTGGTCTGAAGTTAGGTCTCTCTATCAACCTTCTTAATTGATAATTGAACTACTAAAATAAGATATATCAGCCAACTTAAATAGGATTTATTGAACTACTAAAATAAGATATATCAAACTACTAAAATAAGATATATTGAACTATTAAAAATAGGATTTATCAAGCTGTTAAAATAAGATTTATAGATCTCAATGATTTCAAAAAAGCGACTTTATCTCTATGTTATATTGCTGGTTTTAGTTGTAACAGCTATGATTATGCTCAGAAATTTCCTAACAGGAAAATCAAATCAAATAGAGGTAAACGACTATAACGAGATAATTGAAAGAGGAGAAATGAACGTGGTAACCGACTATAATACAATTGGCTACTTCGTTTCAGGTGATACTATTCAGGGCTTTCAATATGAGTTGATAAATGCACTACAGAAAGAGTGGGGAATAGACATAAATATATTCCTAGAGAATAATCTTCAAGACAACCTAAAAGGTTTAGAAGAGGGCAAATACGATTTAATTGCACGAAGTATACCTGTTAACAGTGAACTTAAAGGTAACTTCAGCTTTACAGAACCATTAATATTAAATAAGCTAGTATTAGTACAGCGTAAGTCGCAATTTAATGATAGCATCGAGCCATTGCGGCAACACCTAGAGCTTGCAAAAAAAACAATTCACGTTGCCGAAGGATCACCTTCCATGTTGAGGCTCAATAACCTTTCGTACGAGATTGGCGATACAATACATGTGGTAGAAAATACAACCTACGAGGCAGAGCAACTAGTAATGATGGTTGCCTCGGGCGAAATAGAATATACAGTATGTGACGAAAAGGTGGCTTTGCGGCTTTCCGAAAAACTTCCCGAGATAGATATAGAAACTGATATTAGCTTCACTCAAATTGAGTCGTGGGCTGTAAGAATAAATTCTCCCATCCTTCTAGATAGCGTTAACAGTTGGTTAAATCGATTTAAGGAGACTCACGAGTTCAAAAACTTAATTGAAAAATATTACTAGTCTTTAAGAAAAACATTATTAGTCTTTAAAGAAACTACTATTCAATTTCAAAAATAAATATTGCAATACAATAATAAATAGTACTACTTAAAATATTACTACTAACCTTCAAAAAAGAGCGACTACACAAATTTGCAATCGCTCAATAATTAATTATAAATACTCTAAAGACTTACTGTTTCTATTGTATAATATAAGTAAGCTTGTTTTATTCTCAAATAATTAAATGAAATAGTTCTAATCACTATCTGATATTTCTCGGAGCACGTCTTCCACTGCGATTTGCATCACGATTACTCTCCTGTCTTTTAGCACGTAGCACTTTCCATTCCTCCATTTTTTCATTACCAATAATAGCTTCAAGCTGTGCATCATTTTCGGCCACTGCTTTAGCCCTCATGTCTTGCATCTCTTTTCTGCGAGCCTCTCTGTTGGCCTGCAAATCCTCTCTCTTTGCTCTGTTTTCAGCCACCTGCTTAGCCCTTTCCTCATCATTCTTTTCAAATAAATCTTTAATCTTTGCAGACTCTTCGGCAGAAAGATTCAATTCCTTTGTCATGTACTCAGCCCTATCTTTGGCTGTCCAGCTTCTTCTAGCGTTATTGTTTTGTGCAGATAATGAGAAGCTCAATGTTAATAGGCCAACTAAAGCCAAAAGTGTAAACTTTTTCATATTCTTAATTTTTATGAGTGAATAAATAAAAAATGTCCGATATTATGACCTTTAAATATAGCCAATAGTTTAATCATAAAAAAATATATGTCATTGATAATCTGTGTTTAATTGCCAAAATCGAGAGCGGATAAAGGCCGTTTTTACCTTTTTGTAGAAGAATATGACACGTTCGTCGATATAATACACTCTTTAGTATATTATGCTAATATTTATCTAAATTAACAGGCTTTCGGTAAAACTTATTATCTTTGAAGGTAAAACTGACATAAATAAATTAATAACAAAGGTGGACGAGAAAAAGTATAAAGCAAATAACGGTCTTAGCAATATCTTTTGGGGAATATTTATTATTATACTCCTTGTTTTTATAATAGATGGTATCATTAACTCTGAAAGAATCTGGACATTACTCTATATTGTGTTTGCAGTAATCTTTTCTATATCAACAACGATAAAAGAGTATGTAATCACCGAGCTTAATTTTCTGGAAGTTAGATTTATACTTAAATTCTTTGCTAAGAACAAAAGAATAGCAATTGGTGATATTATAGGTATGAAGAAGTTGAAAAAGAATCAACTTCGCATAGATCTGGTACGGGGCTTTGAAATATTGCGAGTAAAAGAGTCAGATATAGATGCACTTATAGCCGAGCTAAAAGATAGAAACCCAAGAATAAAAATGCCCGAAGAGGAATAGG
>DUUR01000215.1 GCA_012841425.1 Bacteroidales bacterium
AGAATGAGTTTTCCGGTTGTAAAATCAATTTCTCATCCTCGTGCATTGGCTTATTCAATGTTGGGGCTAACTTATTATGTTAAAACTCATGGCGATGCTGAGGTGATTGAATTGCTTAAAGAGAAGGTGTATGAATTATATCGTTATTTTGACAAAACAATTGATAATGAGTGGTTGTGGCACGACGAGAAGGTTACGTATGGTAATAGCAGAATTCCGCAGGCACTCATCTTTGCAGGTTGGTATTTAAAGGATGAGAAATTAGCTCAAAGAGGTTTGAAGATTCTTGATTGGCTTATTGGCAAACAGTTTACAAATGATGTTTTCTCGCCAATTGGTAATGATGGATGGTTAACTCCTCAACATAAAGCTCAGTACGACCAGCAACCACTTGAAGCTAATGGCATGATTGATGCATCTTTACAAGCAGAGTCTTATACGAAGGATGAGAAATATAGCAGATATGCCATGAAAGCATTTAATTGGTTTACGGGCGACAATGATAATGGAGAGGTGATTTATGATTTCGCTACAGGGGGTAGTCGTGATGGACTAATGCCAAGTGGCGTGAACATGAATCAGGGCGCCGAATCTACGATATCATGGCTTATGTCGTTGTTCAATATTTCTATTTATTTACGTGAAACAAAAAAAGTGTCTTTATGATTAATATAAATAAACTTCCAATTAGAATTCTTCCTTCATCAAGTAGAACACTTGTTAGGCCTTTTGTACCTGGTAGTGAGTCGCAGGTTGAGCATATTTTGTTTCGTATCTTCTCTACTCCAAAAAGTGATAGGGAAAGAATTGTTGAAAATCTTCATAAAAGGCTAGAGATGCCTCATGATATGTCTAAAAGAATATTCTTAAGACATTTTGAAAATATGAAGCCACGTATTCCTGATGATATTGAGCTTAATGAAATTGATAAGCAGTTTATTGGGGCCTATTTTACACAGCAATATGCGTTGGAGTCTACTGCTCTTTTTAATCCTTCTATTGTGCCCCACCCTGTTCAGGACAAGGAGGGGATAACTCGTTTTATTTTTAGCCTCAGGGCAATTGGCGAGGGGCATATATCTTCTATAACCTTTATGGAGGGCGAGATTGACAAAGATTTTAATATTACGGTAAAGGATAACTCGCCAGTAATTTACGAACCCGAACGAAAAGATCATATATACAATAAAGAAACTGTTATTAAAAAGGCCATCGATTTGGAGTTGTTTTCTAAGATTAATGAACCTTTGTTTGGTTTACTGGATGATAAGTTTACATTTGACGATTTAAATAATGCTGCTAGTAGACTCATCAACAGCAATATCGACAATAATAGGGAGGAGCTCATTAATTCTATTGATAATATCAAAAAACTGGCTTTATCTAATTTCACTCTCAGGTTTGATACTGATGATATCTCGGAGCGAGCAATTTACCCTGCTTCTCCCTCTCAAAGCAATGGTTTGGAGGATGCCAGGTTTGTGAGATTTACTGATGATGATGGAGAAATAACTTATTATGCTACGTTTACTGCATACGACGGAAAAAAGATTATGCCTGAAATGCTAGAGACTGTAGACTTCAAGGAGTTTAGAGTCTCTACATTAAGTGGTTCGGGTGCCAAAAATAAGGGTATGGCGCTTTTTCCGCGTAAGGTGAATGGCAAATATATGATGCTTGGAAGGCAAGATAATGAATCGCTTTATATTATGCAGTCTGATGATATTCATTTTTGGTATGACTACAAGCCTCTACTGCAACCTAGATTTGATTGGGAGCTTACTCAAATAGGTAATGGCGGCTCTCCGATAGAGATTGATGAGGGCTGGCTTGTTATTACACATGGCGTGGGGCCGGTTAGAACTTACTCACTGGGTGCGGTTTTACTGGATAAGAAAAATCCTTATAAGGTGATTGGTAGGCTAGAAAATCCTTTGTTATCTCCTGCTAAAAATGAAAGTTCGGGATATGTACCAAACGTTATTTATACTTGTGGTGGTATGGTTATTGACAGAACTCTAATACTTCCATACGCTATTTCTGATGTAGTGACTAAGTTTGCTACTATTAGTGTAGATGAGATTATTAATTCTATGAAGAAGATTGGATAGTTATTTAAAGAATATTAGATGCTTTAATGTAGATTACCAGATAATTATACAGAGTAAATGAGATAGTTACAAGATGAAGATTGGATAATCAAAATAAAAAATATAATATGAAAATTGCAATGTTGGCTCCAATTGCCTGGAGAACTCCCCCTGTTCATTACGGTCCATGGGAGCTGGTTACATCATTATTGACAGAAGAGCTGGTTAAGAATGGGGTTGATGTTACCCTATTTGCTACCGCAAATTCTATAACGAATGCTAAGTTAAAGTCAGTTAGTCCAATGGGTTACGAAGAAAAT
>DUUR01000216.1 GCA_012841425.1 Bacteroidales bacterium
GTAGCACAGAAGAGAACTATTATCACCCAGCTTAATTTTCTATAATTAATTGTCATAATGTAAATATGATAGTTTTATCAAAATGTTATTGTATCGTGTTGAATCTAAATATTGTAAGAGAGTAGGGCGGTAAAGTGTTTTGCTCCTCAAACTTCAATGATTGGGTTGTAGGTTTGGCCTCCCTGTCATCTGGAGCGCCTGTAAGAACACTTTTTTCTACAGTCTCATTGGCAATATTAAATTCAGACATATCTAATGTAGTATTTAATTCAACAGGAAGAAGATTTACAATTTTTACAATAATATCTCCTGTCTTGCTGTCACGAACTATAGATTTAGCTATTCGTTTTGATACATTATCCGATCTGTTGGAAAGCTCTATTCCACTATATATATACTCATCTCCTACGTTGTTGCCAAAGAGTTGTTGCACCCAGTATCCAACAGTTGGTTTTACTTCTGTACTATTAAAATAGATAAGATTTGGATTCCACTGTGTAAATCCTTCTCTTGCAAGTAGAGGAGCGTAAGATGTCATTATTACAACATCTCCGTTTCTTTCAACGTTGCATAAATGAAGTGCTTCTGTAAGTGCAGTTTCAATATTATTTGGCCTTCCAGGAAGGTGTGCTGCGTATTCTCCAAGATATACTTTAGACCTAGAACGACTGTATTTATCGTAGAAGTCTTGATTATGAATATACCATCCTGGAGGATTATAGTAGTGTTCGTCTACAATAGGAATTTCAAGTTTAACTGCCAAATCCCATCCTTCTCTATAGTCAGTCCCTTCGAAAAAGGGCCCTACAGTTCCAATTACAGTTATCTCTGGGTGTTTGTCCTTTACGGCATTATATATCATCGTGAAACGTTCTTCAAAGATGTCTGTAATAAGATCTTCGTTGCCAACACCAATATATTTTAGATTGAATGGTTTTGGGTGACCTGCCGCGGCTCGCTTGCTACCCCATTCGCTCTTTACATCACCATTTGCATATTCAATAAGATCAAGTATGTCCTGAATATAAGCATCCATTTCACTCATGGGAATACCACCTTGTTGACCACCTAATGCACATCCATGATGGGCTGAGTTCTGACAGGGCACTCCTGCAGCTACAATAGGTATGGGCTCAGCGCCAATATCAGCACAGAACTGAAAATACTCGAAGTAACCCAAGCCGTATGATTGATGATAGTTCCAGATGTTTCGTTGTGGTATACGTTCCTCAATTGGACCAATTGTGTTTTTCCAGTGATAAATGTTATTAAGTCCATCACCATGTGCTACACAACCTCCAGGGAAGCGTACGAAACTTGGCTTCATATCTGCAAGTGTTTGTGCTAAATCTGCTCTTAGCCCATTTTTGCGACCTTTAAAAGTCTTTTGAGGAAATAACGAAACTATATCCAGGTCTACTCTACCTTTAAATTGTGGTTCAATTACTAGACGTGCATCAAGCATTGATTTTGTTGCAGTTAGTACAGTTTCATATTTCTTCCAATTTTTGTTTAATCTACCTGTACGTGATTTTGCAACTATATTACCATCTTTATCTATGAGTTTTATAAGAAGGCGACCTGTTTTAAGCTCAGGAGAACGTGCAAAAGTAGAAAAGTTATATGACTCACCTGCTTTTATCGGTATACCATTAAACCCTTCATTCACTAGTGCTACACTTTCTCCATCTGCCTGAAGTATCGAATAATGTTTATTATTTGTGTGTACAGGCGATTCTGTACCTATTTGGAACGACTCAGTGTTAAGAACAGACCATGCTTTTTTGCTATTCCAACTTTGATCACTATGTTGTCTGTCTGCCGGGTCATATTCAAAGCCTCTGTTTTGAACCAATTCTGCATATAATCCGCCGTCAGCTGCATAGTTTATATCTTCATAAAAGATGCCCATAAGTAAATCGCTGATCTGCTTGCTTTTAGATGCTTCAGCTTTTATAACTACATCTACTGCATTAAGGTTGCCAAAACGTTCTGCATCGCCACGTGTTGTTTCTGAATATAGAATGCTTTTATACGCATTTAATTGTTGATTTTTAATCAAATTTTCTACAGTCTCCCAATTTACTTTATGAACTGTACCACTTTGAAATCTGTTTGAAACCAAAACTTCTTGTCTTAAATTATTCAGACTTGAGACAGGTGTTGGATTACCATAATCTTTAAAGTTTTTTGTGTTTACAGCATATGCTTTTTCACCATCTTCAGTTTTACTTAACCACGATATAGTATAATTGTTATCATTGTTATTAAATGCAATTACTGGAGATATTATATTGCCACTATTCATTAACAACGGATAAGATTGTCGGCCCCATTCTATAAGATCAGGAGAACTTGCATGTGCAAATGCACCATCTGTTTCGTTAAGACTCCATACAGAATGCCACATACCATCGTTTGAACGGAATAGAAAAGGTGTAATCATTCTTTTTTGTGATCCCCAACGGCCATAGTCGCTTTTAACAAAACTGTGTTCTGGTCCAATCGGGTGCCATTCGCGCTTATCTATACTCCAAGCGAAATGGAGTCCGTTGTGATTATTATTTTCTTTAGTAGCATATGCAAAAATATATGCCGAATCTGGTTCATTAGCATGTGTTTTTTGCACCAACAGCATCGACTGTAAAAAGACAATCAACACTATGAATATTTTATTACTCATTATGTTTAAATTAAAAAGCTCAATACTATTTTTATAAATTAACTACAGTGTTCTCTTCTGAAAATCTACCTAAGCTTTGGTA
>DUUR01000217.1 GCA_012841425.1 Bacteroidales bacterium
CAGCAGAAAGAGCTGTAGCTTTTGCATTATCACCCGCCAAAACAGCCTCTTTCTCTTGTTGCTTAGTCTCTTGATAGTTGGCAAGAGCCCTGATAGCAATTTCCCCACGTTCTTTTTTCTCTTCAAAAGAAAGAGCCACAGTTCCGTCGGGCAAAGTATAACCACCCTCCACAATATCTCTTATACCCGGAACATAAGCATTAAAATCTCTATATCCCAATAGCGATAAAAGCTTAGGTATTTCGAACTTAAAAATATATGGATTATTATCGTCGTTAAAAGCCTCTTTCTTATGATTAAGAACACCAAATGCTACAAGCCCTGCACCTTCAGTGCCCTCATAAAGGCCCTCCATAGCAGCCAGTTTCATTGGTTGTTTTTGTGCTACCTGATATGCAGATCCGTCTCCAGTATAAGCAAGCATCAAAAATGCAAAAATCCCCACTATCGATGCAATCTTAATACTTTTCAATGCAAAATCGATATGACGTTTTTTAAGAATATACCAAGCAGACACACCCACCACAAAAGAAGTACCCACAGCAAGAGATGCCATTACGGTATGTAAAAATTTATTTATTGCCACTGGAGAGAGCGCCACGGCCCAGAAATCGACCATTTCGTTTCTCACGGTATCAGGATTAAACTCCATCCCCACAGGATATTGCATCCATGCATTGGCAACCAATATCCAGAGAGCCGATAGCAGTCCACCTACAAACACCATCCATGTAGATAACAAGTGTACACCTTTAGACACCCTGTCCCATCCAAAAAACATTACAGTAACAAAAGTAGCCTCAAGAAAGAATGCTACAATACCCTCAATAGCTAGCGGTGCACCAAATATATCACCTACAAACCAGCTATAGTTAGACCAGTTAGTGCCAAACTGGAACTCCAAAATAATTCCTGTTGCTATACCAATCGCAAAATTTATTCCAAAAATCTTTTGCCAGAACCTCGAGATGTTTTTCCACTTCTCATCTCCCGTTCTCACATAAATACTCTCCATGATTGCCATGATCAGAGCCAGTCCTATAGTCAACGGTATAAAAAGCCAATGATAACCTGCTGTAAGTGCAAATTGTCCTCTGGCCCAGTTCACAGTTGCTGCATTTAAAAGAATATCCATAAGAATATATTTGTTTTACTAGTAATTCCAGTATTGTAATTTATTATAATAATAAAACTTAAAACTATGCCTGCCCCATTCCACCAATAGGAGGTAGAAAGCCAGGGTTGTTTTGTACTTTTATTTTTCCGTTATGTTGTTCAAATTTCTCAATATTATCATTCAAAGCATCCAAAAGTCGCTTAGCATGCTCAGGAGTAAGAATAATTCTCGATTTAACCTTAGCCTTGGGCACACCCGGAACAATACGAATAAAGTCAATTACAAACTCTGCCGAAGAATGAGAAATAACTGCAAGATTTGAATAAGTCCCTTGCGCAATTTCGTCACTCAATTCGATTTGTATCTCGCCCTCTTTTTTTAAATTTTCCATTATAAATTTATGTTCAAAGTATTTGATACCTCTAAATTATATTATCCTTTAAAATTAGCTAAATCTTTAAATTGATTTAAACAAAGAAAATTAAATTATTCCACTCTACAAAACGAAAAGAACCATAATATAGAATTATTTCTTTAATTTGATGAGCCATCAATTTAATCTATTTAACAGATCGTTAAGTGAATCCTTTGCATCACCCAACAACATATATACACCTTCGTTTCTGTTATACAACGGGTTATCCACACCAGCATA
>DUUR01000218.1 GCA_012841425.1 Bacteroidales bacterium
ATCGAATCTTAAATTAGAGCAAATTTCAATGATAGATGGTCTAACCTCAATTAAGAATAGAAGAGCTTTCGATATTGCATTTAATAAGGCCTATAAATTATGCATGAGGGAAGGAATACCGCTAGCCTTGATTATGATAGATATTGATCACTTCAAGATCTTCAATGATACATATGGTCATATATCAGGTGATCAAGCATTGATAAGAATTGCAGAGGTTATAGAAGATGTAATAAAAAGACCAGGCGATATCGCAGCGCGTTACGGCGGGGAGGAATTTGTTGTATTGCTCATGAATACCACTGAAGAGGGAGCGACAATTGTAGCCGAAGAAATTCGAAGAAGGATTGAAGAATTAGGAATAAATAATGAGGGAATGAAAACCGTTATAACAGTTAGCTTGGGCCTATCATCTTTTATCCCAGATGATGAGAAAACGCCTGAGGAGCTAATCGGTACAGCAGACAGAGCATTATATAAGGCAAAAGAAGGTGGCCGCAACAAAGTGGTAGTATGGGGACATCAGCAGGTCTGATTGAACATATCTTATTCCCATTCTTATACTTAATTTTTTATAAAACTCATCAATAAACCATAGTAATATTTTGTCGAAAGATGTATAATTAAGTCAGTGCAAGGTATGCAAATACACAATTAACCAGGCACAAATTATCATTTAATGAACGTAACTGGATAAGAATCAAGACTATTTTGATATTAGCTAAATATAAGAAAAATTACATGGAATGCTGAGGTGTTCTCGTGAAAATTATACTTAGTCTTTATCTGGTTTTTGCCGTTATATTAACTCAGTTTTTCGCCGCCTATTTCTTTTCAAAAGGAAGAACTAGTTACCGGAAGGCATTTTCTGCTGTGGTTTTAGGCGTCAGTATTTATCTATTCGGTTATTTAATGATAATTAATGCTAGCAACCTGCAGGAAATGATCTTTTGGAATCAGTTTCAATATTTTGGCTTGCCCTTTATCCCTGTGCTATGGCTTATAGTGGCACTCCTCTATACAAAAACCATCTATTCTTTAAGTAATAGGATGTTAATTTTGCTTTTTGCAGTGCCTGTAATAACCCTTATAATACGACAGACGAATATGTGGCATCATTTTTTCTATACAAGTTGGGGAATTGGGCAGTGTTTCGGATACTCTTCTTTGCATTTGGACAGAGGCTTTTGGTATTACGTTAATATTTCTTACACCATATTGTGCCTAATCACTACCATTGTCATTTACATTATAGGATTTTTGAGGAATAAGGTTGGCAGCACTAGAGCTCACTTTATGGTCTTCTTAATTGCCTCTTTTTTACCCTTGCTAGGTATAGCAATGCTACTTTTCTCATACGAGAGAATGTGTATCGACTATGTTGCTATATTAATGCCTATTACTCTACTTATTATCAGCTATGGTATTTTAAAATTTGATTTTTTAGAAATAAGAACTTTGGCACGAGAAACAATTTTTGAGAATAATTTAGCTGGTATGGTAGTATTGGGGCCAGGGAAGATAATAGTGGACTACAATAAAGCAGCGGAAAAGTTTTTTGAGAATATAAATATTACGTTAAATAATTACCCTATAGACCGTATCCTTAAGAATGAACCCAAACTACTGGAGATTTTTGGAAGCGAGGAAAACCAGGATTATTCTTTGGTCATAGATGGGGAAGAACGATTTTTTGAGATTGACACGGTGCCGATTGGAAATCTCCAGGATGTAAACATGAGAATGCTTAAATCCATTCGAGATGTTACAGAGGAAAGGAAAATTCAGAGAAAACTCAAGTTTTTGGCTACCACAGATTCTTTGAGCGGACTTTATAACCGAGCAGAATTTATGGACCTGGCACAAATGGAGTTCGCTTTAGCCAAAATGAATAATGAGGAACTATCGCTACTAATGATAGATATAGATAAATTCAAAAACATAAATGATAGCTTTGGACACTCGGCAGGAGATGAAGTAATTCGTGAAATCGGAAGAATGACAAAAAACAATTTTCGAAAAACTGATATTGCTGGGCGCATAGGAGGAGAGGAATTTGCTGTGATTCTAAAAAACGCTACTTTATCAGAGGCGGAAAAGGTAGCTGAAATGTTTAGAGAGGCAGTGTCCAAGAGAGAAGTGATTTATGGGGAAGATGAAATTAGTTTTACGGTAAGCATTGGAGTGGCATCAATCCACGGCGATAATGATATAATTTATAATATTGAAGATACATTAAAAATGGCAGATGATGCACTGTACAAGGCAAAAGCAAAAGGGCGAAATTGTGTTGTAACCTATGTCGATAGATAATTTCAGGAGAAGGAAAGTGGAAATTTTTGAAGTTTTATATAGCAATAGAAAAGAAGAACAAGCAATTCCGATGGCAAAATATATGAAGAATAAATTTCCCTTTCTAGGAATTAAAAAACCAGAAAGAATATCCTTAACAAAGGAATTTCTAAAAGAAAAGAAAAAGGAAGATGAGATTGATTGGAATTTTATATTTACGTGTTTTGATATGCCAGAAAGAGAATTTCAATATCTAGCTATTGATTATATGAATATTATCAAAGGTAAATTTACACCAGATGATATGGAAAAGATTGAAAAGCTATTAAAAATAAAATCGTGGTGGGATAGTGTAGATGCCCTTAATAACATTGTAGGGCATCTTGCTATGATGTATCCTGAGGTCAAAGAAGGCATTATATCAAAATGGATAAAATCAGATAATATTTGGCTAAATCGTGTATCAATTATATTTCAATTGAAATATAAAGAAAAAACTGATACTAAATTTTTAAGTAAGGCAATTCTACGAAATTCTAAGACAGATGAATTCTTTATAACCAAAGCTATTGGATGGGCACTTAGAGAATACTCAAAAACTAACAGAGATTGGGTTAAAGATTTTATTGAAAATAATGAATTATCTAAGCTGAGTGTGAAAGAAGGTAGTAAATATATTTAAAAGGCTAAAATATAGGAGATAATAATGAGCAAACTGGTAAGACGATTTTGTGGAATACTTTCAGCTATAATAGCTTACCTTATCGTTCACGAGGGAGCACATTTAATTTATGCCCTTTCTATTGATGCTTTTAAACAAATTAATTTTTTAAAGCTTGGCATACAGATTGATGTTTATGGAGAGCAGATGAGCAAGACGCAGATTACTATCTTCTGCCTTGTAGGTGCCATTGCTACTCTTATAATAGCCTATGTATTAGTTTCTATAACAGATAAAATTTGTAAAGTAGAGTCTAAGATATTCAAAGCTTGTATGTATTACATTACAAGTGCCATGTTGCTTGTTGACCCGTTGTATTTAAGCATATTATACAAATTCGTTGGTGGTGGCGATATGAATGGTATTGCTCTGTTAATCCCAGAATCGTTAGCACGAATAATATTTGGCATAATATTGGTTATTAATGCAATTGTTTTTTGGAAATTAATATTACCAAAGTACAAAAGATCGTTTGCTCAATGAAAAACGGCTAGGAAAAAGCATCTTGAATCCTCGGTAATTAATTGCCGAGATGAATTGCTTCATAAATTTCTCAATGTTTGTCAATAACTTATGAAAATAGCCCCTTATGAATTACGGAGTAGTACTAGCAACAAAAGATTAAAGGAAATTATATTTAATATCCAAATGGAAGAATTTTGTTATTATTTGCCAAATAGGCTATATTTGAACAGATTAAATGATATTAAAGATCCACAATATATAATTGTATAAGCCCTTCGGGGCCTTTTTAATGCTTTAAAATTATGTATCGGAAAATGAAAATTTATTTACAAAAGATATTGACATATGTCATAAACATTTAGTAGAATATAATAAATAACATATGTCAATAACTATAAGGGGGGGTGAGGAAGATGCCAAGGAGAGATGGAACGGGTCCAGGGGGCGATGGGCCAATGACAGGAAGAGGTTTAGGATTTTGTTCCGGTGCTGATGTATTAAAGTATGGAGCCGGTATTGGATTAGGGTTAGGATTAGGCTTAGCTCGGAGATTTGGCTTAGGTCGTCGTCTTGGCAGAAACATTGAAGCAAGTGAGATAGCTCCCGAATCGCAGAAAGAAATGCTACAAAAGGAAAAGGAAATTTTACAAAATCGCCTTGATGATATTAATAAACAATTAAAAAAATTATGATATACAAGAATATTATATGGAGGTATATATGATAATAGCAATACCTATAGAGGGAAAAAACTTAGAGACAAATGTATGTCCATCCTTTGGACGTACGCCATACTTTCTTATTTTCGACACAGACACTAAA
>DUUR01000021.1 GCA_012841425.1 Bacteroidales bacterium
TCTGATTGAAAAATATCCCTCCTGATTAGTTATAGTTGAGATATTCATAAGTTCGGTTGCTACACTAGCATTTATCAACGGTTGTTTGCTATCGTCTCCTAAAACTCTTCCTCTTAACAGGATAGTGGGTTCTGGTTGTTGATCTAAGTTAGTAGAATGAAGGTTTGGTGGTGATGATAAAAAAAATAATAGTAGTAAAGCAATAATGTATTTCATACTGATACTTATTTAAAAAAAAGATCATAAGAAGTTTAATACTAACCAACAAAGTAAAGTAATAGAATTATATCTGCAAATTAATATGGGACTTTTAACTATGGGGTAAGAGTAGAATACTCTAATAATTGATTAAATTTGTACAAATAATCAGAACGGAAAGATAAATGGTATATAAATATGATTTTCTGGTAATTGGCTCCGGTATTGCTGGTATGAGCTATGCGTTAAAGGTTGCCAAGTATGGAAAAGTAGCTATTATAGCTAAAAACAAACTTGAGGATGCCAATACTTTTTATGCACAAGGGGGTATTGCTTCAGTAACAAATGCATGGGATAATTTTGAGAAGCATATAGATGATACGATTGATGCAGGAGATGGTTTGTGTGATGTTGAGGTGGTAAAGAAAGTTGTAAATGAAGCACCTGCACAGATAGTAGAGCTTATAAAATGGGGTGTTAATTTTGACAAGGATGATAAGGGTAATTTTGATCTTCATCGTGAAGGCGGGCATTCAGAATTTCGTATTTTACATCATAAAGATAGTACTGGGGCGGAAATTCAGATTAGTCTAATTGATACAATTAGAAAGCATCCGAATATTGATCTTTTTGAAAATCATTTTGCTATAGAGGTACTCACACAGCATCATCTTGGGGAAATTATAACAAGGCATACTCCTGGAATTGAATGTTATGGTGCATATATTATGGATCAAGGGACTAATCAAATAGATACTTTTTTGTCTAAAGTTACATTGATGGCAACTGGAGGGATTGGTTCGGTATATCAAACAACTACAAACCCTGATGTTGCTACTGGTGATGGAGTTGCAATGGTTGCCCGCGCTAAGGGGGAAATAAAGGGTATGGAGTTTGTGCAGTTTCACCCAACTGCTCTTTATCATCCCGGTGCAAGACCTTCGTTTTTGATAACTGAAGCTATGCGTGGTTTTGGTGGTGTCTTGAAAACTATAGATGGTGAGGAGTTTATGCATAAATATGACGAAAGAGGTTCGCTTGCTCCTCGTGATATAGTTGCTAGAGCTATAGACACTGAAATGAAAGAGAGGGGAGATGATCATGTGTTTTTGGATATAACATTTAAGGAATCTGGAGAGATTAAAAAACAGTTTCCTTCTATCTATGAAAAGTGCTTGTCTTTTGATATTGATATAACTAAGGAGATGATTCCGGTTGCACCTGCTGCACATTATTTATGTGGTGGAATTACTGTTAACAAGGATGGAGAAACTTCTATAAATCGGTTATATGCAAATGGAGAGTGTGCTTGTACAGGGTTGCATGGGGCAAATCGTCTTGCGTCTAATTCACTTATTGAAGCTGTTGTATATGCGGATGCAGCTGCAAATCACTCAATTCAAATTATTAAAAATTATGATTTCCAAGATAATATTCCGCCATGGAATGATGAAGGGACTACTTCTCCTGAGGAGATGGTGCTGATTACACAAAGCTATAAGGAGGTTGGACAGATTATGTCGTCGTACGTGGGTATTGTTCGCTCTGATTTGCGCTTGCAGAGGGCAATGAACAGGTTGAATATTCTTTTTAGGGAAACAGAGAATCTATTTCAGAGATCTGTGGTTTCACGAGATATTTGTGAGCTGAGGAATATTATTAAAGTTGGTTATCTGGTTATTAAGCAAGCAAAGGCACGTAAAGAAAGTAGAGGACTTCATTATACTATTGACTACCCCAATCGTGACCCTAACTCTGTTTTATGATGTTGATATAAAAAACATATGATGAAAGTTGAAAAGACAATTAATATAAACGGATCTCTTTTAAATCTGTCGACTCCCCTGGTGATGGGTATTTTGAATGTAACGCCTAATTCATTTTACTCTGAAAGTAGGAAACAGTCTGATGAGGAGATCGTGAATAGATGTAGAGTTATTCTTGATGAGGGTGGTACTATTATTGACGTGGGGGCACAGTCATCTTCACCTACGTCTAAATTTCTATCAGCAAAAGAGGAGTGGGAAAGATTGATGCCGGCTCTTAGATTAATTCGTAATGAATTTCCGGATACAATAATTTCTATAGATACTTTTTATGCAGATGTAGCAAAAGAGGCTGTTGAAGTGTATGGAGCAAATATTATTAATGATATTTCGGGAGGGGAGATAGACAAGAGGATGTTTAATGTTGTTGCAGAGCTGAATGTGCCGTATATTTTAATGCATATGAGAGGTGTGCCCCAAACAATGCAGTATATGACTAATTACGATAATTTTATACAAGATATCTTGTACTACTTCTCTGAAAAAAGGGCTAAGCTTAGTCTTTTGGGTGTTAATGATGTGATAATTGATCCAGGTTTTGGGTTTAGTAAGAGTGTAGCACAAAACTACGAATTGATGGCATATCTTAAATATTTTCATATCTTTGAAGAACCTATATTGGTGGGTGTATCAAGAAAATCTATGATTTACAAACTGCTTGAAACGACACCTGAAAACAGCTTGAATGGCACTACAGTGCTGAATACGGTCTCTCTACTTTCTGGAGCAAACATATTGCGCGTTCATGATGTGAAGGAGGCTGTGGAGTGCGTAAAAATAATATCTGAGTTAACTGAGTACGATAAATAGAAAGTATGTTTGCACATTTTGGAATAAAAGATTTTATTGATGTACTTCTCGTAGCTTTACTCCTGTTTTATTTATTCAGGTTGGTGAAGATATCGGGATTAAGGCCATTGTTTTTGGGGATCTTGGTTTTTATGATCATATGGCTACTGGTGTCACGTTTATTTAATATGGTGCTACTGGGGTCAATCCTGGATCAGTTTGTGAGTGTGGGACTTTTCTTGATAGTAATACTTTTTCAAGATGAGATACGCCGATTTCTTATGTCGCTTGGCTCAAAAAAAGGGTGGAACTTTATTACGAAACTCTTTTTTCCTAGTGAGAGGGATAATAAAGATAATTCGCACTTGACTGCAATAGTTCTAGCATGTATGAATATGTCTAAAACTAACACAGGTGCTCTTATAGCAATTCAGGGCGATATTCATATGGGACTTTATGAGCAAACTGGAGAAATTATAAATGCTGATGTGTCGTCGCGATTGATTGAGAACGTGTTTTTTAAAAATAGTCCGCTTCATGATGGCGCAATGGTGATTGTTGGTAAAAAAATAAAAGCAGCAGGTTGTATTTTACCTATCTCACAAAATCCAAATATACCTACACATCTTGGCTTGAGACATAGGGCAGGGTTGGGGATTTCGCAAGAGACCGATGCTAAGGTTATTATTGTGTCTGAGGAAAGAGGAAGAATATCGTTTGCATCAGATGGTAGGCTTAAATTGAATATCACTCCCGAAGATCTTCAGAGTTTATTGATGGGAGAATAGAAATGTCTGTTTTTTTAATCAGAATTAGGAGTATAGATTGAATGGTTTTAAATGAACTAACGATAATAAATTATAAAAATATAGCTCAGGCTGAACTTAGCCTTTCACCAAAGATTAATTGTTTTATAGGTAACAATGGTATGGGTAAAACCAATCTACTTGATGCCGTGTACTATTTATCTTTTTGTAAAAGTTATACAAATCCTATAGACTCACAGATCATTAGCCATAATGCTGATATGTGTATGCTACAGGGTAAGTATTCTTTTAAGGACGAGTCTGAAGAAATTGTATATAGTGCCGTACGCCGGAGGCAGAAGAAGCAGTTTAAGAGGAATAAAAAAGAGTATGACAGATTGTCTGATCACATTGGGTTAATCCCTCTGGTGATGATTTCGCCAACTGACAACGAGCTTATAATAGGTGCGAGTGAAGGAAGGCGAAAGTTTATGGATATGGCGATTTCACAGTTTGATAAAGAGTATCTGCGTTCTTTGGTTAGATATAATAAAGCTTTACAGCAAAGAAATGCTCTTTTGAAGCTTGAAGGTGAACAGCTCGACATGTCTCTATTGGAGCTTTGGGAAGATCAGCTTGTGGAAGATGGAGTATTTATTTATCAAAAGAGAAAAGAATTTATTGAGCAGTTGACACCAATATTTAATGTGTATTACTCACAGATAAGTTGTTCGGCTGATACAGTTTCTTTTGATTATATTTCGCAATTGAATGATGGAGGCTTTACTGAATTGATGAGAAAAAATCGTCAACGTGATATGGCTATTGGTCATACTACAACCGGTATCCACCGAGATGAACTAGAGATGTTGCTTGATGGCTTCCCGATAAAGAAGGTGGGTTCTCAAGGACAGAATAAAACATTTTTTGTGTCGCTGAAATTAGCTCAGTTTAAATATCTTCTTGAGATTGGTGGTTCCACTCCAATTCTTTTGCTTGATGACATCTTCGATAGGTTGGATGCTATTAGGGTAGAAGAGATAGTGAAGCTTGTATCGGGTCCCGAATTTGGACAGATATTTATTTCCGATACTAACAGGGAGTCGCTAGATAGAATACTTGACAGATTGAATAATAGTTATAATATTTATAGCGTGTTGGATGGTGAAGTAAATATTATGCTGAGATGAAAAAGAAAAATGCACAACCAATATCTGAGGTACTAACCGATTTTCTGGATGGCAATTCGGGACTGAAAATTAAACTTGCAGAACATCGTGCTGTAAAGGCATGGCATGAAGTGCTTGGTGATGGAGTCTTGAAATATACTCGTAATGTCTATTTTAAAAGAGGGGTTTTGTATGTTCATCTTTCATCGGCTGTGCTTAGGGCAGAGCTAATAATGAATAAAGAGGGGCTTGTTGAAAAGATTAATGAGTATGCAGAAATACCTGTAGTAAGGGATATTTTGATTCGTTAGAAAAAGGCTGAAATCCCTAAATAAAATCCTTTGGGGTGCGGAGAGTTGTTGTGTTGAACCAGATCGTAGTTTAAGGTTACATGTGTAGGACCTAGTTTTAAACCAGCACCTAATATCAAAGATGGCGCAATGCCGTTATTTGTTACTTTTTCTCCTGTATTATATGTAATATTTGACCAGATATAATTTAACTCTGGTTGTGCAAATATTGTAATGAATCTAACCGGATAGATATATCCA
>DUUR01000219.1 GCA_012841425.1 Bacteroidales bacterium
AAATCTAAAGCCTTCTTTTCAGCGGCAGAATGCTTAACTTTACCAATAAGAGCTGGAATAATTACATTCTCAAGTGCTGTAAATTCAGGCAATAATTGATGAAACTGAAACACAAATCCAATGTTCTTATTTCTGAAATCAGAAAGCTTCTTTTCACTAAGTTTGCTAAGTTCATTATTATCAATATAAATCTTGCCAGAATCAGACTTTTCTAATGTGCCCATAATCATAAGGAGTGTAGTTTTACCTGCTCCACTTGGTCCGACTATAGAAACTATTTCTCCTTTTTTAACTTCCAAGTCTATTCCTTTAAGAACTTGCAATTCACCAAAGCTCTTGTAAATATTTTCAACTTTTATCATTAGTAAAACTATACATTTGTATTATTATAAATTTACAGCACGAAGTTAGCAAAATTTGCTGCTTTATGTATAATTAACGAGTTGAAATATCTGAAAACTGGGAAGCTCTACTATATTTGCGATATGGATAATTTACATAAAATGCGGCAGGAGTATGCCGCCGGAAGTCTTAATGAGACCAATATGCCTCAAAATCCTATGGAGGAGTTTAATGTATGGCTAGATTTTGCTATAAATTCGGGGCTAACAGAACCTAACGCAATGACCGTTGCTACTTCTACTCTGGATGGAAAACCTTCGGCTCGCGTTTTATTGCTTAAAGAAGTAAATGACAAGGGGTTTGTCTTCTTTACAAATTATCTGAGCAGAAAAGGAAGAGAGCTTGTAGTTAACCCTGAAGTTGCTTTAGTATTTGACTGGCATGACATTGAGCGTCAAGTACGTGTAGAAGGCAGGGCTGAAAAACTCCCAGAAGAAGAATCGGAGGCGTATTTTAATGAACGCCCAGAGGATGCTAAAATTGGGGCTTGGGCCTCACCTCAGAGCAAGATTGTTAAAGATAGAGAGGAGCTTGAAAAGCATCTGGAAGAAATTGAAGAACAGTTTGAAGGGATGCCTGTTCATCGCCCTAGCCATTGGGGAGGATACTTAATAAGACCCTCTGTCATAGAGTTTTGGCAGGGGAGGCCTAGCAGAATGCACGACCGACTAGTATATTACAAAACAGAAGAAGGTTGGACAATGCATCGACTGGCACCTTAAATAATTTTATTTTTTGGTGTAGTTGCCACAAACTCTTTAAGATATAATGGCTCGAAATAGGCACTATCTACAAAATCTTTTTCACTGAATGCTTTTTCAGCTAAAACGCCCATTGCACTTGCTAGTGGATTTATATCTTCAATAAATATAGCATTGTGATGAGTGATTACTTCTTTACATTTTTCGGATCCATTGCCAAAAAAGGCAACTTTGTTTGTTTCTAACAGATCGATATAACTATTCGCATCAACAATGTCGGCGGAGGTTTTACGTATAACATTTAGTGATTTATCAAGAATAGTGGCATAAACTTCCATTCGCCGGGCATCTATCATGGGGCAAAGCAAAGCGCCTTCATCTACCTTATCTTTAATAATGGTTGCCATAATATGTGGAGTTGGTATAGCAATCATTGGTATACCTAGACCGTAGCTCAAACCTTTTGCCTCAGAAACTCCAATACGGAGGCCTGTATATGAACCTGGACCGTTACTAATTGCTATTGCATCTAGTTTTAGATTGCTATTCCGTACATGGTTCATGATGTCGTGTACAAATACTCCTAGAAGAGTTGAGTGCGACTGCCCTTTGTGGCTTTCATTGTTCATTATAACTTCTCCATCTTGTAATAGAGCGCATGAACATACAGGAGTTGCTGTTTCAATAGAAAGTATTATTGCCATTTGCTAGTTTAAAAAAATGTGGGTCAAAATTACTAAAATAGAAGAACAAAAAAAACTGCAACTCAAAAGAGCTGCAGTTTTAATTTCATTGAACCTATAAAGATTAATATCTGTTTCTGTCACGATTGCCGTAACCACCACGATTACCACCAGCAGGTCTTTCTGTACGTGGACGTGCTACAGATACAGACAATGTGCGTCCGTCATATTCTGCATCGTTTAGTTCTTCAATGGCACGTTGTCCATCTTCTTCAGCTACCATTTCTACAAAGCCATAGCCTTTAGAACGGCGTGTTTCGCGGTCGGAAATAATTTTTGCTGAGGATACTTCACCATACTCCTCAAATAGTTCTTTTAAATCGGCGTCAGTAATCTGATAACTTAAGCCAGCTACAAAAATGTTCATGTAAAATAATAAAATTTAAATAAATAATTGCGCAGAAGTTTATAAAAAGAGGAGTTAGGAAATAACTTTACAAGTGTGAAGTAACTAAATAACGACCTGCTGTTAATACTTATGCCTGACAAAGATAGATATAAATTAATTATGACAAAACTTTTAGCAAAAAATATTGAGAATATTTCCACATTTGCGAAAATATCAGTGTTCCACGGCTTTATTGATTTTTTTAAGTTATATTTGCTGATGCCTTTTGGTTCACTATTAGGCATTATTTGAAATTTAATATTAAAGAAAAAAAACATGGCACAGACTACTAAGAAAAACTTTATTCTTGATACTAATGTAATTCTTCACGATTATGAAGCTATCAATAATTTCGAGGAAAATGATATCTATATTCCTTTCATAGTACTGGAAGAACTGGATAAGTTTAAGAAAGGCAACGATCAGATCAACTTTAATGCTAGAGCTTTTGTAAGGGAGCTTGATCTTATATCTGATGACCAAATGTTTACTAAAGGGGCCGACCTTGGAGTTGGTAAAGGAAGGCTGTTTATTGTAAACGCATCAATAAACAATAAAAAGATTACTGATGCATTTCCTGAAAAATCACCTGACAATCGTATACTTTCGGTAGTTTCGGAAATAGCAGAGAAGAAACCTGGTGTAAAAACCATTTTAGTTTCTAAGGATATCAACCTAAGAATGAAAGCACGTTCGCTTGGAATGCTTGCCGAGGATTATATCACTGATAAGGTTACTGATATAGACATTTTTGAAATTGGCGAACTGGTTTTTGAAGGGATAGACCCAGATCTTATTGATAAGATTTATGCACAAAACAGTGTAGATATAGATGAATTTAACCTCGAAACTGAGTTGAATCCAAATCAGTGCTTTATACTTAAAAGTGATAGAAATAGTGTTTTAGCTAGATATAATCCGTTTACACAGAGAATAAAGAAGGTTGAAAAAGAGGCAAACTTTGGTATACATCCAAGAAATGCTGAACAAACATTTGCATTTGAAATATTAAATGATCCTGATATTAAACTAGTAGGGCTAACAGGTAAAGCAGGAACTGGAAAAACTCTTTTAGCGCTGGCCGCCGCATTAAAGCAACATAAGGTTTATAGTCAGATATTGTTGGCAAGGCCCATAGTATCGCTTTCGAATAAAGATTTAGGTTATTTGCCAGGAGATGAAAAGCAGAAAATTGCACCTTACATGCAACCATTGTTTGACAACCTCAATGTTATTAAATCGCAACTGGGACAAAACAGTTCAGACATGAAGATAATTGATGAGTTGCAACAGTCTGGGAGGTTTGAAATTGAAGCTTTGGCATATATTAGAGGTAGAAGTTTGACCGAAACTTTCTGTATAATTGATGAGGCTCAAAACCTTACTCCACATGAAGTAAAAACAATAATAACACGTGCAGGTGAAAGCACCAAAATGGTGTTTACGGGCGACCTTCAACAAATAGACTCTCCGTATCTTGACATGCAATCAAATGGTTTAGCATATATGATTGACAAGATGAAAAAGCAAAACTTGTTTGGTCATGTCAACTTAGTAAAAGGGGAGCGCAGTGAACTGTCGGAACTTGCAAGTAACCTGCTTTAAAGTTTTTCAAATAATATTCTCGCCCTGCAAACAACGCCCTTATCGCGGCTAATGATAGAAAAGTAAAAGTCACCGGGAGCAACTTCCTCTCGGTGCACTTTACCTTTATCGTCTATTGTTAGTTCTTTTAAAAAATTGATTTCAAATCGACGTATCTTATGTGAGCGATAGAAATCGAGCGAAAAGCAGTCGGATATCCACTGAACATAATAAAGACTATTGGCATGATTGTTAACATCAATCTTACTATATCTGACCGTAAAACTATTAGCAATTTCTCCTTCAGTGTTACCAATTCTTTCGGGCTCTCCTATGGGCGTAGATTTGGGAACTACAAAATCTTGTATTGAAAGAATAGAATTAAGTGGCACACCGCGACGAGTATTCATATCCATAACTGCCCACGATGATGCTGCATAACCAATTACCTCTTGGTTAGAGTCGGTGATTTCAAAATTACGGCTAGTGAATGCTGCTCCAACTTTCTCTACCCATGTTTCTATAGATATTGAATCATTTTCTGTGGGCATTCTATCCATTTCGATAACTAACCTAGATAATACCCATGTATATCCTTTTTCTAGCAGATTCAGTATCCCAAAACCATTTTCATCTGCATTTTTACCTGAACTGATTAAAATAAAATTGGTTAATGATGTAAGTGAAACTTTTCTTCTAAAATCTATATCCTGCGCTTCGATATTGTATTGAAAATTATTTTTAGTGCTCATCTGTTTATTTTCAAATAATAAGTTTAACATCAAAGATATGAAAAATTGACTTACCTGTATAATGATATTGCTTTTTAGATGATGAGCATTGAAGTAATGAAATCGGAAAATCAATAAATAATGATTATCTTTGTTTGACAGATAAAAATCATATAACTCACCTCTTAATATGCTATCAATTAAAGAATTATACAGAATAGGCAATGGCCC
>DUUR01000220.1 GCA_012841425.1 Bacteroidales bacterium
CGTCTTGTTATTGTTTAATCACAAACCCACCATTTGGCTGAATAGTTACTTTGTAGCTTCCATCTTTTTTGATAGTGTGGTTTATTAAAGTAGGTTCTTTTTTATTATTATCGTTATAGATATTAACCTTTTCTCCTTTTAGCATAGGAAGGTCAAGCTGAAGTTCAATCGCCTCTTCCATTGCATTAACACCTGCTATATACCAATTATCGCCATTACGACGAGCAATTACTGTATATTTTCCAGGATACCCATCTATATATAATGTCTCATTCCATGTTGTAGGAATATCCTTCATGAAGTCCATAAGGAAACCTTCAGCATCAGTTAGGTTGTTAGGAGTTAGAGCAAACATTTGTACCGGACTCTGAAATAAAATTCCTGTTGCTATTTGAAAAACATCAGTTGTAAGTCGTTCTTGCCCTCTAGTGTTGCCCCTATTAAGAAATTTATTCATGAATACTCCACCAAACTCCATGGTACCCACTGTGTTACGTATAAAAGGATGTAGGGTAGCGTAAAATGCTTCTTTTTCGCGTACATCCTGTGAGAATATTAACATCTCTGAAGCGAGAACCGCTTCACTACCAACAAAGTTAGGATACATGCGTTCCCAGCCGCGGGGTAGGGTGCATCCGTGAAAAATAATCATTAAACCATAATCGTTAGCATCAGAAAGGATATCTTCATAAAAACGCATGGTCTCTTGTTTATCACCACCAAAGAAATCAACCTTTAAACCTTTTACACCAATTTTTTGCAGCCACTTCATTTCTTCTTTTCTTGCAATGGATGTGCTCATTCTATTGCGTGGTCCTTGTGGAGCATCATTAAAAGCCCCATTTGAATTATACCAAAGGAAAACATCTACATTTTTTGAGTGAGCATAATCAATCAATTCTTCCATCTTCTCGTATCCAATATTGGCATCCCATAAAGCGTCAATAAGTATGTATTCGTATCCCATGTCTGCTGCGAAGTCGATATATTTTACCTGATCATCCCAGTTCATACTTTGATCCTGCCATACAATCCAGCTCCATGTACCGCGGCCGAATTTATATTCTTGCGATGGTTGATACAGCGGTTCAACAACATCAAATGCAATGGTTGTTTCAACAATAGGTTTTAAAGTATTACCCACTGTAATTGTGCGCCATGGTGTAACACCAGGAAGAGGTATTTGTGCACCCCTACTGCCAAATCCGTTGTTTTGGTTAAGATGAGGATACTGAATATGGTAGAGTCCATCTTTAGTTCCATCGCTAAGATGAGATGCGTTATACTGACTGCTTACTCCTGTTTCAGAAAGTAGTACCCAGTTATCGTTACCTAATCTAAATAGTCCTGGAAAAACATAACCCAAATTGCCATATGTTCCTTTGCCTACAGGCTCATCATTGGTATATCCGCTTTCGTAGCTGGGTGAGGTTCGGGCAAATGCACCCATTGCACCCATCATATTTGAAAGAAACGTGGTAGTATATTCGGGAAATTTAAAACCTGTTGCTTCTTCCTCAATTACAACTGCTCTTCTTTCACCCCAAGCAGGGAGTTCATATCTGAAAGCAATGTCATTATTACTAACCTGAAATACAATGCTTAAACCTCTTTGCTTTTCATCTTCAAACGAGGATGTTAATTTATTTGCAACATAGTGAATATCCGATTTCTTAATCTTATCTTGTGTGTACTTTTTCTCAACTTGTTCCACTGTTTGTTCCTTAAATGTTAGGTTTTTGCTAAAGTCTCCTTCATTTGTTAGTAGTCCAAGAGGTGACTTTTCCAGAGCAGTTTTACCGTCATATTCAACAGAATATTTAGGTTGCCCCTCTTCTAAAAATATATCAAGTTTAAGTTTACCGTCGGGACTTGAAACCGTGGCTACTTGAGCGAATATTATATTAGTTATAAAAAGTAATAGAATAGATAAAATGCCTTTTTTCATTGTTAGTTTTTTTACTATAAATTAATTAATTAGTTATTCCGAAAACATCCAATAGTCGAAGTACATCAAATGACTCCTAGGATTGCCCTTGACCACAAAATAGAGGTCGTGTACACCAGTAATGCTAGGAGCTTCAGCCGTTACAATCTCCCAACGATCACTTCCACCAGTACGTGGAATCTTCACTTCAGCAACCTTTTCTCCGTCAGTAGCTCCTAGTCGCACTTCCATAGTTATTGGGTCGTTATGAGTGGTACCAACACGGCAGCTGAATTTATTCGCACCTTTATTTCTGAAGTCCACATCTCTTACTCTTATGTAACTATCATTTTTATTAGCTGTTACAAAAACTCCCACTTCTTTATTTTGAGAAGCTTTAAAACCTTCAGAAAATGCAATTGTTTCGGCTTGATTTAATACATAGGGGTTTAAAGTGGCCAATCCCTGCTTAATTCCTTCTGTCATGTTAAGCTGAGGTATGCTGCCATCTTCATTGAAAGACATCTCTTCAACACATACCGAGCGGTTAAAACCACCACCTCCAGGAAGAGCACCATTATGATAGAAAAAATATGTTTTTCCTCTGAAATCAATAATTCCAGGATGGTTTGTAAAAGCTCTGCCCTGAGTAGGCATAACTACACCACCATATTTCCACGGACCAATAGGGCTATCGCTGGTTGAGTATCCAATATGTTCTGGGAGGGGACCACCAGGCCAGAATAAATAATAGAGTTTATTTCTTTTATATAGCCAAGGTCCTTCTTCATACAAAGTATTTCTTTCAGAGTCGTCATCTCTTTTTCCAAACGACTCTTCTGTAAGTGGCACTCTAACTATCTCACCATCATATGAAATCATATCTTCATTTAGCTTCACATAATAGAGGTTAGGGTTTCCCCAGTACATATATGCCTGCCCATCATCATCAATAAAAACAGTAGGATCAATATCGCCCCAATCGGTTTGAACTAATGGTCCTCCAATTGGATCATAAAATGGTCCCATTGGTGTATCTGCAACAGCAACCCCAATTGCACCACGATTATTAATACGAGAGATCATTGGAACATACATATAAAACTTTCCATCCCTTTCAATACATTGAGGAGCCCATGCATCACCTTTTGCCCACTCAAAATCAGAATACTTAAGTATAACCCCATGATCGGTCCAGTTTACCATATCATTTGTTGAATACAAGTTCCAGTTATCCATAGTAAACCACGAAGACCCATCTTCATCGTGAGTTGTATAAAGATAAAGACGGTCGTTCCAGACCATAGGTGCCGGATCGGCAGTGTATTTAGTCTGCACAATTGGATTCTGTGCAGAAATTGATAATAATGACAATAGTTTTAGTGCAACTACAAATGCGATAAATTTATTTCTCATTTTATTTTATTTATATTTTTACAATGCTATTTAAATAGAAGCTGTGCATACTGATATAAAGACCTACGCCATGTATGCCATTCGTGAGCGGTATCGGTAGACTCATAAAATATATGATTAATGCCTTGTTTGTTAAGCATATTCCTGAAAGCCTCAATAGACTTCGGGAATACCTCCGCTTCTTTAGTACCTACACCTAACCAAAGCACCTTAATTTGTTCGTTAACCTTTGCTCCATTTTTAAAAGCACCATCTAGGAAATTGTCTACATCAATTACATCTGATGATGGGTAGTTTGCTGTTCCACTAAATCCGCCGTAAAAAGCAAACTTATCAAGATTACCCATAATAATGCGCATAGTTTGATTTGCACCCATCGACAGCCCCGCTATAGCTCTACTTTCGCGATCATCAATTGTTCGAAAACGTTTATCAATCATTGGCACAACTTCTTTAATGATAACTTCTTCGAAGACCATTGCCGGACGGGTAGAGTTTTGCACACTGTTCTCTTCCTGTGGTCTAAAAGCATAACCATTATCCATAACAATAATCATGGGCATAGCTTTATTCTCTGCTATAAGATTGTCTAAAATTAAATTAGCTCTTCCTTGCTGAGACCATCCTGTTTCGTCTTCAAAACTTCCATGCTGAAGGTATAATACAGGATATTGTTTGTTTTTATTTTCTTCATAACAAGGTGGTGTATATACAAAACAACGTCTATGAGACTTAGTAATATCAGAGTAGTAGGGAACTTCACTTACCATGCCATGAGGAACATTTTTCAATTCATAAAACTCTTCGTCACTTGCAGGAATTTCTATTCCACTTCCCCATCTGCCTGCACCGTAAAAATATTTTGACCCCGGATCAGGTACCGATGCTCCATCTATATTAAGTTGATAGTAATGGAAGCCTTCATCTTGAGGAGCAGATTCACCAGTCCATAAGCCATTATTATCTTTTGTAAGATCATATTTTATTCCACCAATGTCAAGTTGCACATAATTAGCATCAGGAGCTGATATTTGCACCCTCACCTTACCTTCATTGTTAACTTGCGGAAATAGTTTTCCTGATTGGTTAACTGTTGATGGTCTGAACTGACTATCACTTGTTAGATCTGAGTTAGCGTTTTCTACATGAGAGTGATGTTTGGTTGTTGCATGCAATCCTATTAAAGTTCCGGTAAATCCTCCAGCTACATTAGTTGAAAGAATGTCACCTGAAACTGTACCACCAAGATTATTAAAATTATTTCCATCAGAAGAAAAATTGAATCTATAGTTGTCACCCTTTGCCGAAACCTGCAGGTAAATAGGGTTTTTGGTATCAATAGGGCTATTTGCTATGATTCTTGATATTCCATTTTCTGTTCGTTTTAATACCAGCTGATCTTGATTGTCTATTTTAGTAATGCCAAATAAATAATAATAGCGTTCACTTTGGTAGCATACAACACCTGCCAAATCATTTTCGGAGTGTGGTTTATATTCTAATGAAGTAGTTGCAGTAAAGTTTTTATGCTGCTGACGATAGTAGAGGGTAGAGGTGGGAGCCTTTTCGTTGATACTAACATTAAACGGAGTAATTGTAATTCCGTTTTTGTTAGCTTTAATAAAATCCTCTCTTGGTCCTCTCATTCCAATCCAACGATAGTCTAAGAGGTTGGATTGAAAATCATCATGAAATGTAAAATTTCCATTTGGAAGAAATCCTTGCTGACCAGTTTTGTTCTTAACACCCTCAGGCATTTTTTGCTTAGGTTCAAAAGGGATTAAACCATTTTCGAATATAGGAAACTCTCCGCTCCAGTCTACAGGTAAAATAAATGTTTCCCGTCCGGTGTTAACTCTATTTTGTTCATTTGGACGAATAGCCAAAAATACGCCATAGTATTTACCATTTGGTCCTTCTACCAAATCAGCATGCCCTGCCCAGTCTACTTTATTCTCTCTGTCCTTATTAAGATGACGCTGTGAAAGAATTGGATTATTTTCTGCCGGAACATAAGGACCTCTCGGATTATCACTTGTGAAAATAACCTCACTATGATCATCGCCTGTACCACCTTCGGCACACATTAAATAATAACGATTATATTTCTTATAGATATGTGGAGCTTCAATCCATATAGGTTCTTTAGTGATGTCTACACCACCATCTACAATTATTTTATCTGTGCCCGCAATTACCTGATCGTTTTCTAAATCATAATCCCATATTTTTATCACCCTATGCCCTTCATACAGCTCTTTACCTCTGTCGGGGGCATCATTATGGATTACATAAGCTTTGCCATCTTCATCAAAAAAGAGAGAAGGGTCTATACCTCCAAAATTCAACTTGTTTATTTCACTCCATCCCTTAAACGGGTCTTTGGTTTTTACCACCATATTGTTGATATCCTCGGCAAATTGTGTGGTAATCATATAAAAAGTATCGTTGTAAGGATTATACTGTATTGCAGGAGCATAAATACCTTCGCTAACGCCACTTCTTGTTACTTTCAATTGCGATTTTCTATCAAGTACATGGCCAATCTGTTTCCAGTTTACCAAATCTGTTGAATGAAAAATAGGCACTCCCGGAAACATAGAAAAAGAGGAGGTAACCATAAAGTAATCATCTCCCTTACGAGTTATTGATGGGTCGGGGTAGCATCCTTGTAGAATTGGATTATAGAACTCATCACTATTTAGCGGGTAGTTTTTATAAACTTGATCATCCCCTTGATATTTAAATTCTTTAAAAAGAGGATGATTATTGATCACACTTTTTTGTGCATATGCATCATAAGATATACTTAATAACAGTAAAATGTTGACTGTTATAATGATTTTAAAAATTAAATTTTTCATATTGTTGAAATTAGAATTTTTCTCCAAAGTTTTCTATCTTGAAATAGTCGAATGACACATCAAATGGCGTATCTGGTTTGGTTGTATCCGAATCGAACCAAAAGGTGCTTGTCATGCTTTGAGTTATAATACCATCGCTAGCCATAATGCCTGTTTTGATATTACTTAAAAGTGCATCTGTTCTGCCAATCATGGAGTAATTCTCGCCATCAATTGAGTAATATCCGGTGTAAATTGGTCCTTCTTTAACTAACCTTAAGTAGAGATGGTTATTGTCTGTTATCACCTCTTTAAGATCTATGGTTGCTATTGATCTGGCAATATCATTTTCCTCAACAAGCAAATCGATGGTGCCAGGTTGTACTCCAGTTTGCCTACTTGTTTTTGTAACCGCTCTGAACATTAATTTTACAAAATTGCTATCGTCTTCATATGCAATAAGAGCAGCATTTTCGGGCTGTGAAGGAACTCGTGAACCAACTAATTTTGTTTCAATTATCCAATCGTTATTTGCATCTTGCAATAATATGTTTTTAGCATTATTGCTGCCTTCTGAGATATCTCCTGCTTCAGTGGTTATAGTTAATGCATTTGAATTACTTGTAAGTGAATGGTTCGAGCTGTTTTCTCTAACCCAGCTCCATCCTTGGTTAAGTGCACCATCATCAAATTCGTCACTAAATGAAGCTGCTCCAAAGTTCAGATAATAATTATTTGACTCCATAGTATTGTAATCAATAAATCTAATAATAGCTGTACCGTTATTGGAACCTGCTTGTTCAATTTCCACACCTATGTTGTTGCTTACCGCTTCTGCTTCCACAGTAGGTATTTCCGACTTATCAGTTATTAAGAAACTGTATGCCTTCTTGTCAGGTGTGAAGGTTTCTAGTTTTTTTCCATTAATGCTTACTGAAGCAGGTGTAAGGTCTGGCATTACTTTTATAGGGAAACTATCTGATCCTGAGGTTTCATTATAGTTTACATATACAAAAATTGTTGCTACGCCTGAGTTGTGTGCAGTAATTTTACCGTTTGCGTCTACAGTTACTACCGAGGGGTTATTACTTTTATAAACTGTTTCCGTAAGTTTTGTGTCGATAAAACTATCATCTAATAGACTTACCGAAAGGTTTGTGGTTGTGGTCTCGCCCGGAACAAGAATAATGTTTTCGGATGCTGCAACTACAGTTTTTATTTCATCTTTAAACTGACCATTCATTTCAGCTTCAACAAAGCCCTTTATATCTTTTGATGATGCACCAATTTCAAAAGTATATACACCTTGATCAAATATAATTTTTTCTTCTACATCATCCCAAAACCAAAGATCTGAACAGTCTATCTCTATAGAAACAGTTTTTGTCTGCCCTACAGGAATAGTAACTCGTTTAAATCCTTTTAGCTGTTTTATAGGACGTTCATTATTCTCATTGTTGGTTTTCATATAAACTTGAACAATCTCATCTCCATCCATTTTACCACTGTTTGTTACATCCGTTGTGATAACTATTTTATCATATGGTGTGATTTTATTTTTGCTAATGGTGAAGTTGCTATAATCGAATGAGGTATATGACAATCCATATCCAAACTCATAAGAAACATCCTTATTGAAATACCAATACGTTCTTCCATTCTTTTCTGCATCGCCACGTAGAGAGTAATCGCCAAATTCTGGCAAGTCGTTAACAGATTTATACCATGTAACACTGCTCTTACCACCGGGATTTACATCGCCGAAAAGTATCTGAGCCATTGCTGTTCCCTGTGCCTGACCATTATAACCTGTGTAAATTATTGCAGAAATATTGGGGTGATGTTTTAATTCTTCAACCTCAACCATACCCATTGTTTGCATAACTACAATAGTGTTTTTATTTACTTCTGCAACAGATTTAATTATTTCAAGCTGATTTCCGGGTAGTGAAAGTGAAAAACGATCCGACTCTTCTCTACCTGTGTTTTGATCAGTTCCCACGAATACAATTGCTGCATCTGCAGAAGCAACACTGTTTAGTGTTTCTTTGTCTACAGATTCTGTCTGAGGTTCTCTATAAACAAAATATAAATTTTGTGGACCAGTGAAACCGAGTGTATTAACTTTAGTTGATATGGTTGCTCCTCTTCCAAAACGCTCGGTTCCGGTTGTATTTATTATTTGTGATGCAACAATATTCCCAGTTGATGCACCAGCTCTTATCTCTAGTGTACCACCACTTTGTGTGACGCTTACATTCAATAGAATTGAGTCGATATTTGTAATATCAATATCATTGTACAAAATCCAATCACCATCCTTAATGCCTTGAAGCGTCTGGCTCCCAAATCTTTGTGTTGAAATAATGCCTGGAGAAGCTGCATCAAAATCTGTTGCATTATGTTTTGTTCTTTCTCCATTTATACTTAACGTAGTAAACTCTCTTACCGTGAAGAAGTCTGTCCTACGACTAGTATTACCACCTTCATTGAAGATAATGTCTATTGGAAGATTGTTGTTATCAATATAATTGCGCAATCCCTTTAGATGAGAAATGCTGTAGTGATCTTCAATTGGTCCTGAATAATCACCTAACTCAACTCTATTTGCCTGTGGACCAAGAACTGCAATGGTTTTAATTCCTTTAGGGTCTAATGGAAGTGCTTTTTTATTAGAGTTATTTAAGGTGTTGTTTTTTAATAACACTGGACTTTTTATTGCAACTTCCAATGCCAATGCATCGTGTGCACGATCATTAATGATATCAGGTTTTATTCGGGAGTATGGTACTATACTAGGAGGGTCAAACTCACCTAATCTCATACGTATAGTTAGCATATTAATTAAAGCTCTGTCGATATCAGACTCCTTAATTAAACCCCGCTCAAGCGCTTCGATGGCGTTACTTTGATACTCGCCTCCACAGTCGGTATCTACTCCTGCAATAAGCCCTGCAGCGGTAGATTCAACACCATCTTTCAAATAATTATGTCCCTGATATATATCTGTTATTGCTCCGCAGTCTCCTGTTACATAACCTTTCATCCCATAAGTTTTTCTAGCAATTGAGTCTACTAAAAATATACTCGCCGATACAGGAACACCGTTAACAGCATTATATGCTGTCATTATTGAAGGCATATCGTCGTTTTCTATTAAATATTTATAGGGGGTAAGATAATACTCTCTCATATCACGGGTATCAAGTTGTGAATTACCGGTATGACGATTGTATTCTGTGTTATTGGCAATATAATGTTTGCCCGTGGGTACAGTTTTCAAATACTTCTGATCATCTCCCATCATCCCTTTTATAAAACCACTTGAAAGTTTAGAAACAAGAAAAGGATCTTCTGAGTAACTTTCGGCAGTTCTGCCCCAGCGTGGGTCTCTTGTTGGTTCTATAACTGGCGACCAGTATGTAAGAGTGAAAATTAAATCATAGTTAAAGCCTCTTGCTTCATCTGCAATTACTATAGCTTCCTTTTTAATAAGTTCAGGATCCCATGTTGACCCAACAGCTATTGAATTGGGAAAAGATGTTGCAGTTGCACCGCTATTGTTATTGCGACCAACTACTCCATGAAGTGCTTCACCCCAAACATCATACTTGTTGATGCCCAGTCGTGGTATTGGCGACATTGTATTTCCTAGAAGAGTTTGTTTTTCCTCCAGAGTTAACCTAGAGACCAGGTCAGCCGACCTTTCTTCAAATGAATATGAAGTATTCAAATAGATTGGTTCCTTGGATTTTACTGGTTGTAATGTTACCAATAAAAATAAAACGGTTAAAATAACTGTTATGAAATTATTATTCATTTTTGTTGAATTTATAATTATACTACATTCGAGTAATTAAATATTTTTTTCCACGCTTAGTTAGCAAGTCATATTCATACACTTTTCTGGTTGAGCTATTCTCTACGTCGGCACCTTCATTAATAATTGGATCTTTAGCTTGAGGCTTATTAAATAAATGATTAGGATTATCTCCCTTAGCTTCAACCAAACCTTTGCCTTTTAGAGGCACATATGAACGGATTCTTAGGTTTCCACCTAATTTGGATGTAATTTCTGCTTTTTCAAGAATCTCATCATTCCAATTCATATCAATATTGAATCCTCCACGTGCCACAATTCCCGAAACAAAGCCTTTTGACCATTCTTTCGGAATTGCTGGAAGTAGATGCACTGCGTGGTCGTGACTCTGAACAAGCATCTCTGCTACACCGGCAGTCAATCCAAAATTGCCATCAATTTGAAAGGGTGGGTGGGCTGTAAATAAATTAGGATAAGTCCTACCATCCCTCTGATTTCCAGGTCCAGCTAACGTAAGCATATTTTGAATAATTTTATATGCATGTTGTCCATCTAAAAGACGTGCCCATAAATTCACTTTCCATCCAATTGACCAGCCTGTAGCCTGATCTCCACGATAAATTAGAGATCTCTTTGCCGCTTCAAATAACTCAGGAGTACTGTATGGGGAAATCTGATTACCTGGATACAGGCCATATACGTGAGATACGTGACGATGCTCACTATTAGGATCGTCAATATCTTCTAGCCATTCTTGTAATTGAGAGTGTTTACCAATTTGCATAGGGGGAAGACGATCAGCCATTTCTCGTAACTCATTACTGTAGTTTGGGTTGTTACCGAGTATATCATTTGCCATAGCTGTATTCATTAATAGTTCGAATACAATCTGATTGTCCATGGTTGTACCGGCTGTTATGGGGCCATGTTCTGGTGAAACAGAAGGACTAACAACCATCCATCCGTTATCGGGATGCTCTACTAATGTTGAAAGGAAAAAGTCAGAGGCTCCTTTCAAAGCAGGAAAATATTTTGATAAGAATTCTTTATCTCCAGTATATAACCAATGCTCCCAAATATGTTGACAAAGCCATGCTCCTCCGGTGGGCCACATGCCTGCAGCAGCAAAATCTACTGGTCCTGTTATTCTCCATATATCTGTATTATGATGAGCCACCCATCCTTCGGCACCATACATTGTGCGTGCTGTCTCACGACCGCTTATACTAAGGTCTTCAATCATCTGAAACAAAGGTTGATGATTGTTAGAGAGATTAGTAATTTCTGCTGGCCAGTAGTTCATCTCAGCATTAATATTGATAGTGTATTTGCTATCCCATGCTGGATGTGTACTGTTATTCCATATTCCCTGAAGATTAGCGGGTTGTCCACCCGGTTGTGATGAAGATATAAGTAGATATCGTCCAAACTGTGCTAATAGAGCAACAAGTGATGGATCTTGCGTATTTTTAAATTCTTTAATTCTATCTGTTGTAGTCACATTTTTATTAGTGCTACTTCCGCCTAAATTGAGTTTAAACTTATTGAATTGAGGTGCATAAGCGGCAATGTGTTTATTAATAGCAGTTTTGTATTTCTTTTTATATGCAGCATTAAGCTTTTCGGTTGCTAGTTTTTTAGGATCATTGTTTAGTGTATTCCAATCATTAAAATTTGTTGCAATAGATATATATATAATAGCCTCAGAAGCATTTGAGACATGAATGCGGTTTTCATTTGCCTCTACCTTGCCATCTTTGTTCTTAATTTCTGTTTGAATCTCAAAAACTACCTTACCAGGTATACCTTCGTGATCACCACCTTTTCCGTTTAATATTAAACGCTTTCCATTAGTTGAAACATTATGCTCTAACGGATTTTGATATGAAACAGAAAAATCAAGACTGTTTTTTTTATCAGCAGAAATACGCATTATAATAACATCATCTGCAAAAGATGAAAACAATTCTCGCGTGTAAGTTACACCATCCACCATGTATCGTGTAAGAGTTACCGCTTTATTTAAATCGAGTTCTCTGTAATAATTCTGGTAATTCTGATGGTTTTCAAAGTTAAGAATAAGACTTCCTGCTGTTTGATAAGGCATTCCATGAGGACCTCCAAAAAATGTTTCATTTATTAATTTGTCAGCCTCGTCATATTTTTCTTCAAAAATTAGTTTTTGAACTTCGGGTAATGCACCTAATGCTTTAGGATTATCATTTCTGTGAGGAGAACCAGCCCAAAGTGTTTCTTCGTTCAGTTGAATTTCTTCACGTTCAGGTATTCCATATACCATTGCTCCCAGTCGTGAGTTACCCATCGGAAGTGCTTCTTCCCAAACAGTTGCAGGGGTATTATACCAAAGTTTCAGATCTTGAGAGATGATTTCAAGATTCGATATTCCAATGAATATAATTAAAAACAATGTAATTCTTTTCATAATATAATTATTTTATTCAATCATAGCAACAAAACCACCTCGGGACAAACAGTTAACTTCTAGAGGTTGGTCAATACCAGATATATCTGTAATGTTTTCAAAATCAAAACTCCGCTCTTCTGCACCATCTTTAATTATAGATATTTTGTTAAATGTGCTAACCAGTTCATTTACATCAAATGAGAGCGTTTGAGGAGACTCTTCACCGTTTAATCCACCAATATACCAAGTTGTCCCTTTTCTACGAGCAAGGACTACATAGTCACCCGGATATCCATCTAAAAGTTTGGTTTCATCCCATGCAGTTGGCAGTTTAGATAAAAACTCTTTAACAGGATTCGGGAGTGTTAAATATGATTCAGGTCTGTCGGGCATATGTTGAATTGCCGATTCAAAAACTACAGTTAGCGCCAATTCGTGACCGTGTGATGTAATGTGTGGATGCTGAGAATCTGTAAATGTGCCAGGGGTATAATCCATTGAGCCTATCACGTTTCTAGTAAAAGGAAGTGTTGCATTATGCTTGGCAGCTCTATTTGTCAGTAATGGTAAATTGTTATACCATTCCGCTCCGTAAACCGCTTCCACTGTCATCATATGAGGATAAGTTCTTTGCCAGCCACGCGGGATTGTTGCACCATGAAAATTCAGCATAAGTTTATAGTCAATAGCGTCTTCCAACAAATCTATATAGTAGTTCATCTCTTCATGACCATCACCATTGAAGAAGTCAACTTTGATTCCCGCAACACCTTTATCGTGAAGCATTTTATATTCATTGACTCTGCTTTCCTTTTCATTTAAAATATACAATGGTCCGGGTGCACCTTCACCATTCCAATTGGTGGATGAATTGTACCAAAGCATTGATTTTACACCTTTTTCATCTGCATACTTTAATGCATCATCTACATTACCCCCATTACCCATTTCATTCCACTTCCAATCGATAAGATTATATGGCCAGTTCATTTCAACTGCAAGATCTACATATTCTTTAACCAGTTGAAAGTTATTAGAACCATTATTGTAGGCCCAATAAATCCATGATGCTGGCCCAGGTACTATCCAGCTGGTATTAGTAACTTTAGATGGTTCAGACACATCTGTAACTAATGTAG
>DUUR01000022.1 GCA_012841425.1 Bacteroidales bacterium
CATCTTGTGCTTGCACGCTCAGAGGAAGGTACAAAAGATGCACGCGGACTCTCCATGTTTGTTTACGATAAAAATAGTGGAGGCGTAGATGTTCGTCGTATCGAAAATAAGATGGGTATTAAAGGTGCACCTACCTGCGAACTGACATTTAAAAATGCAAAGGCAGAACTAGTAGGTAGCAGACGTTTAGGACTTATCCGTTACGTAATGTCTTTAATGAATGGTGCCCGCCTCGGAATCATGGCGCAATCTGTAGGTATCTCTGAGGCTGCCACACGCGAAGCATACAGCTATGCATTAGAACGTCGTCAGTTTGGAAAGGCAATAATCAACTTCCCACCCGTTTACGAAATGTTGGCAACTATGCGAGCAAAGACCGATGCTTCACGCACTTTGCTATACGAAACTAGTAGGTTCGTTGATATTTATAAATCGCTTGAAGATATCAGCACCCAACGAAAACTTACTCCCGAAGAGCGCACCGAAATGAAATATTACTCTCGTCTTGCCGATGCTTTTACACCACTTGGTAAAGGGATGAGCAGCGAATACGCTAACGAAAATGCATATGATGCTATTCAAATACATGGTGGATCGGGCTATATGAAAGATTATAAATGCGAGCGACTATATCGCGATGCCCGTATAACCAACATTTATGAAGGAACCACCCAGCTACAGGTAGTTGCTGCAATTCGCCACGTAACAACAGGCACATATCTGCAACGTATCAAGGAATATGAAGCAATGGCGGTAGTACCCGAACTAGAGTCGCTCAAGCGCACACTATCAGAAATGACTCAGATGTACGAACAGTTAGTAACTATCGTAACATCACAAAAAAGTGAAGAGTATCTCGATTTCCACGCACGTCGCCTAGTTGAGTGTGCCGCACATATAATCTCGGGTCATCTGCTTTTGCAAGACGCCAATCATAATCAGGAGTTATTTCGAAGAAGTGCCCAAGTTTATATACATCATGGTCATATTGAAGTTATCAAAAACTATAATTTCGTTTCAGAGTCTAGTGTAGACGATATGGCATACTTCAAGCCATCAGATTTTGCAGAGGTAAAATCTATCTTGTAAGTATTGATAAATGAAACATAGTTTGTATTAATAAGTTTGCCCTGTATGTTCTCATACGGGGCATTCTTTGTACGCTCAAAGCAGCTGATATTTATAGTAGTTCAACAAAATCATTAAACTTCTTCTCTAACAACTTTTTATTCTTTAAACCATCAACAAGATGTTTAGGAATTGAGTTATAGCCAAATTTAGCTCCCAAAATGCTGCCTGCAATGCAGCCATTGGTGTCAGCATCACCTCCTTCGTTAATTACCGATATTAGTCCCGACTCAAAATCTTTTGCATGAAAATATGCCCATAATCCTGCAGATAGTGCTAATAGAGTATAGCCTATCACACCTTCTTCATCTAAGTATAAGTTGCTGATTTTGTTATGCGTCGCTTGTTCTATGTAATAGATCATACGGTTATCGTATTTATCGCCTATTTCTATTATATCTCTTAATGATAGTGTTTTATTCTCGTTTATAAGCTTAGCAATAAGCAGTGTAATAATTATACTCGATCCTACACACCTGGGGTCCCAATGGGTTACCTTTGCTATTTTCTTAGTATTGGATATAACTTTTTCGTAATTCCAAAATTCATATGCACCAAGTATTGAAGTGCGCATTATTGCTCCATTGGCAGCAGCTTCACGTCCCGAATCTTCCCAAACCTCTTTGGCGCATTTATAAGGATTTTCTAAAAAGTCAGGGTGCGAAACTACACTATAAACAGTTATACCAATATCTACTGGTGATTCTTGCGCCCAAGCATATAGCTCTTTCGCAAATGCATGCTCATCAACACTTTTTGTTTTTAGAATAGAGTCACAAATACACAAAAACTGATCCGTATCATCGGTCCATTCTCCAATTTTCCATTGCTTTCTGAATGAGTCCCTAATTATTTGGGAGTAGGTGGTGAGCTTATTAGGATAAAATACATTTACTTGCTTTTTGCTCAGAAATTCAGTTCCCACTCCTAGTGCATCACCAATTGCTTGGCCATAAAAAAGACCTTTAATTTTATCTATCTGTTGTGCTGTCATTGCTTTTAGGTTTATTAGATTCTTTATACTTGATGAAATTATTAGTCTAATCATAACATAATATAATTTTACTAAATTACATAATTATTCTCAATCAACTATATTTTATCGAAAAAATAATCTTTCTATTTTCACCCTTATTTTAACTTTTATATTTGTTGTATTGTATATTAGAAGCTGTTTCTCACTATTCTTTTTATCTGTTACTATCACTTATTTATAGCCCCAACCAAAAGTAATGCAAAACCTAATTAAAGAATTGTATGTTACAATAAATAGGTTTGGAATTGCCAACTTATTTGAGACAAAAAATTAAGCGACATTTTTAATTAATTGTTTTTTAATATTATACAGTTTCCAAAATTCATCAATCGTCAAATTACCCAATGCTGAGAATCTTCTTTTATGATTATACCAGAATTCAA
Organism: Bacteroidales bacterium; assembly: GCA_012841425.1. Classification (GTDB taxonomy): domain Bacteria; phylum Bacteroidota; class Bacteroidia; order Bacteroidales; family Dysgonomonadaceae; genus Proteiniphilum. The sequence continues at coordinate 2,548 of DUUR01000022.1, forward strand.
TATATTCAAATACATCCAAACGCATCTGCTCTCTTGCTTTAAGCTTGGATCCATAAATCAACTCGGTTTTGAAAGATTTAAAGAAACTTTCAGCCACTGCGTTATCCCAACAGTTGCCTTTCCCGCTCATGCTTTGCTCTACCTTGTAGTACTGCAACAAATTAACGGTCTGTTTGCATGCATATTGAATGCCTCTGTCAGAGTGAAAGATCA
>DUUR01000221.1 GCA_012841425.1 Bacteroidales bacterium
ATGTAGTAAAATTATTGGCGTGTATACTAGTATTGCTCCCAGCTAAATTGAAATCACAGGAGCCCGATTTTAACCCTATTCTTACGGCTATGCCATCATTGCAAATTGCGCCCGACGCAAGAGGGGGAGGTATGGGTGACGTTGGGGCTGCAACAATGCCCGATGTTTACTCTCAGCACTGGAATGCAGCTAAATACCCTTTTATCTCAACTGAGGCAGGACTGGCGTTTTCTTATACACCATGGCTAAGTGATTTAATTAGCGATATAAATATGCTGTATGCTTCTGGATATTGGAAGTTTGGTAATGATAAACTTAACGCAATTAGCACATCTCTAAGATATTTCTCTTTGGGAGATGTTGATATCGCAGACCCAGCAGGTGATTTTTGGCAGAGTGTTTCGCCACATGAGTTTGCTTTTGATGTGGCATTTTCACGTAGGCTTTCCCAAACATTTTCTGGAGCAGTAACTATAAGGTATATTCGTGCAGATTATTCAATAGGCGATGGTGAGTCAACTGCAGGCAATGCTTTCTCTGCCGATATAGCAGGTTATAACGAGTCATACTTTTATATGGGTCGTTCAGAAGCTCTACTAGGACTCGGCTTCAATATTTCTAATATAGGCACAAAAATATCATATGATGGAGGTGAAACGTCAATGTTCTTGCCAGCGAATCTAAGGGTAGGGGCTTCTTTAGGTTACCCTATTGACATAAAGAATACAATCACAGTGAGCCTCGATATGAATAAATTGCTAGTCCCAACACCTCAGTTAGCAGGGGTAGATGAAACCGACGAGGAGATGTTTAAAAGGATTGATGAGTATAATAATATTTCGTCTATAGGAGGAATATTTAAATCATTTGCAGATGCACCTGGAGGTTTCAAGGAGGAAATGCAAGAAATGGTGTGGTCGCTGGGGTTAGAATATGTTTATAACAATCAGTTCTCACTTCGCACTGGCTATTCCAATGAGAATGAATATAAAGGAAATAGAAGATACGTAACGTTTGGAGCTGGCTTCAGAACTAAAGCATTTCAAATAGACGCTGCTTATCTTGTGTCCACTGCACAGTCCAATCCATTAGATCAAACACTTAGGCTATCACTTGGTTTCGATATAGATGGACTTAGAAACTTGATGAATTAATTATGCAAATTAAAGTTGGTTTTGGCTATGATATGCACCAGCTACTGGAAGGAAGAGATCTTATAGTTGGTGGTGTTAAAATAGATCATACAAAAGGATTGCAAGGTCATTCCGATGCCGATGTCCTAATACATGCAATATGTGACGCACTACTTGGTGCTGCAAATCTTCGCGATATCGGTTATAATTTTCCCGATACTTTAGCTGATTACAAAAACATAGATAGCACTGTACTGCTGCGTAGAACAGTAGAACTGCTTAAAGATAAAGGTTACTCAATTGGAAATATTGATAGCACTATTTGTGCAGAGAGGCCAAAATTAAATCCTCATATTCCATCTATGCAACAGCGTCTTGCTGAGGTTATGGGTATAAATATTGATGATATTTCCATAAAGGCTACAACATCAGAAAAAATGGGCTTTGTCGGTCGCGAAGAGGGCATTACAGCCTATACGATTGTATTAATTCAAAAGTAATAAAAGTATGAGACTTTTCAGGTTGTTGACTAGAAAGAAGCAATCGAAGGGTCACGGTATTCACTCACCGTTTGCTTTCGATATAATAACAAACGTGCTGAATGGCCCATACAGCTATTACGCGTTTACCGATATTCCCGAAAGCTTTCCATATTCA
>DUUR01000222.1 GCA_012841425.1 Bacteroidales bacterium
CAGTAATAAAGAAAGAAAAAATAGGCAGAAACGATCCATGTCCTTGTGGAAGCGGAAAGAAATATAAGAAATGTTGCTTGGGTAAGGATGAGATGTAATAATAGTAACATCATTTGTTTAGGAAGGATTTCCCTCAAGGTCTATTGGGTGAACGAAACAATCCAGCGAAGCAAATGAAGGAGGGATGCCTTATGATAATTAAAGGTGTTAAAGATTTTATGAAACTAATTCGAATAACTGGATTGACATTAAATCTTGGTTTTATAGGATTGAACTTGGCTGGAAGTTCATCCTAAGCAAATGATATGAATAGTGAGGAGGAAAAAACACATGCGTAGTATTTTGAGAAGTTTTCCAACTGAAAAAGTTAAGTTGATTAAGAAAGATGGGGGTTCTTTTGAGAACATTGAAGCATTAGTTCAAACTGAGAAAATATTCATTGAAGATGCGTCTATTTCAATTGAAGAAGAAGACATCATTGAGAGAACTCTTCCTAATGGTGACCAAGAGCGATTTGTTGTAATAGATAGAGGCTTTTACAAAGGTATTCATGGAATACCTGATCATTATCAAATAAAAGTTGAAAAAGAATTAAGGTATAAATCTTCAATAAATAGAAGTTCAAGTCAGACGTATAATATTAATAACCAAAGCGGTAAGATAAATATTCATTCTATTGATCAGTCGATTAATTATATTTTATCAGCTAATGATGAGCAATTATTTGCAACTCTTAAAGACTTGGCTAGAAGCGTCGATAAAGATGGAAGATTAGAAGTTATCATTGATGAATTAAAAGATAATGTTGGGAAGAAAACATATGCTGAAAAATACAATGAGTTTATTCAATCGATTGCAAATCACATGACTGTTTTTGCGCCATTTATTCCAATGTTATCGGAATTTCTTACAAAATAGATATTATGTTATAGTATATTTTCGAGGGGGTTAACATGGATAGTGATTTAAATGGAATTTATCTCATATTTAATAGCGTCATGAATTGGTTGAAAACACTTCCATGGAGTACTGTTATTGTAGGAATTGTTGTGCCGATTGCTTCCGCATACATATCATATAATCTTGCAGAAAATTCAATTCGCCGTAAGGAAAATAATCGTCTTAATGTTTATATCGAGTTCGTAAAGAAGGAGATAAAAAGCAACGGATTGGCATTTTCTGAATTGGTAAATATAAAAAAGGAAAAAGATAGTATAAAAACTGAATTAGAATGTCCTATAGTTTTTGCAAAAGATTTAATGATTGATTTGCTAGATGATTTTGCAGAAATTAAAACTAATTATTTCCGTTTTGACAATAAGATATTTGATAAGCCAAATATCTTATATATTTTAAGTCAGAAAATTGAAGACATCGATAATAAAATAGATGAGGAAAAATTAAAAACATATGATAATGAGTTGCTTCGAAATGAAAAGTTAGCCACACTCGCAAAGTTAGAAAAAGAGAAAGAAGAATTGATAAAAGAATTAAAAAAGAACTCAAGTAGGACAGTATATAATGAATTTGAAGTAATTTATAAAAAAATATATGAAGCTGCTTACGAAGGTAAGTTATTTGAGTTAGAAAAAAGTTCAGCTGTAATTGTGGCTACTAGAGAAATCTATAATCTTCTTGCAGAATTTGTTGAAATTCGGAATAAATCAGAAGAAGATGTCATTAAAATATATGATCAAATACCACTTTTTTCATTTGATGATAGAATTGTTTTAAGTGAGAAATTTGAACAGGAAGAATTTGATTTATATTATCGACAGGGCTTTTCAACCAACTATAGTGATGATAACCCCATTTTCCTAGCCTGTGAAAACTATTATAAATTAAAGAGACTAGCAAATAGTATTAATAATTATGATCTTAAATGGAGTAATCTAAAGTGGCAAAAATATTCTGATGAGCTTGTCATGATAAACAATAAAGAGTTATATCTTGAGTTAAATGAACTTGTTGATAATGGCCTTAATCTAACTGAAAGATTTATGAATAGCGATATAGAAGAAAAAGAAAAAGTAATCAAAGGAAGTTTTAATGAAATTATTGATAGTATTAGTAGAATTACTGAGATGCTCCAGGATAAACAGGAGAAGATAGTAAAAAAAATTTAAGATATTAGCTTTAGTAAGAAGGGAAGGCAATGACAATTCAACCTAAAACTCTATACATTATAGGTTATGTTTTTTATTTGTTCTAGTGTTTTAAACATAGGTGATGAATTTCAGAAGTATTGTGATGCAATAACTGAGTTTTGGAATGTTTTGCCTGAAAGAATGTATTCTGAATAATTGAATGGGTGATGTATTATGGGAAATTTCGAATTGAAAGGCATTTGGTGGTTGCCTGATAATAAAGAAAATTATATAACGGGAATATTAAAATTCAATCCTGAGGATGGAGCTTATTTAGAACTAATGGGGCAATTATCTGGTTATGATGAACTTGAGGCTAATATTATTCTAGGCAAAACATCAGATGGAAAAGACATAACATTATATAAATGTTTTGAAGTAAGAAAGACATTTAATAGTAGTGGATTTCCTATGACAGTAGTTTTTTCAAACATAATATTTGAAGGAGTTCACTTTAATACAGAAGAAGACATAAGGTTTAAGGAACTTTCTTGCCACTATTCTAATCTTGATGAATGGGCTTGGATGAACGGAATGAATATTAATGTACCAGCACCTGGTGAGCTTGAAATAAGTTATAAGTTACCATCTAAAATATGTGCAGATATTAAAGATGACTATGTAATTGAAGTTTACCCTAGTACTGAAACCCCATCTCATTGTATAGTCCAAAAAGAAGCAAGTATCGTTCAAAGAATATTTGTCAGGGTAATAAACAATCAACTTAATTCATTTGAAGAACATAGAGATAAATTACATCATATGCAAAATTTTATAAGCTTAGGGGTAGGAGAACCAGTATCAATTATAGATGTGATTGGGAAGACAGAAGAAAACAGAGAAGACCACGATGGATATATTCTATATCCTAAAGTTACAATTTACTTTTGTATTAAGAAGTCATCAGAGGATTATAAGCCGATATTGCCTCCAAGTATGTTATTTAACTTAAAAAATATTAAAGACGATTTTGATATTATTATAAATAAATGGTATGATAAGGCAGAAGTTTTAAAACCGGTATTTAACTTGTATTTTGGTACTTTGTATAATTCAGATATGTATCTAGAACAAAAATTTTCAAGCTTAATACAAGCTATAGAATCTTATCATAGAAGAACGAAAAATAACAATGAAATTGAGCCGGAACAGCATGGAATGAGAATAAATAATATAATTGAATCGGTTGATGATCAATATAAAAAATGGCTAGAAGGTAAATTAGCATACAGTAATGAACCTACATTAAGAAATAGACTAAAAGAACTATTAGAGGAATGTGGTTCACTATTAAAGCTATCATCATCAAGAAAGAAAAAGTCTTTTATTGGTAAAGTTTGTGATACTCGAAATTACTTTACACATTATGATATTAGTTTATCGGGTAAAGCGGCAAAAGGAACAGAGCTATTAAAATTATGCAATATACTAAAAGTTATTATTGAATTTAACTTATTATTAGAAATTGGTTTTGATAATAAGAAAGCACAGGAATTATTAGAAGAAAAATATAAACATTATAATATATTTGAGTAAAATTAATTGAATAAGAGCAATAGTAACATCCCTATAGTACAAGCATATAATATTATTAGCTAATTAAAGCTATAAAGAGAAACAGAGGGCGAAGTCGGCGGCTTCGATAGTGATCCGACTGCCCTAGTTTTTACATACAAGTCTGGCCAGGAGACAATTAAGTTTTTTTATTTCCTACAAAGGTCAAAGTCAGTCAAAGTAAAATACCCGTAGCATTTACGGGTATCGTCATCAATACTTCTTCAAAAAATCAGATCTGGCATTAAGAGGTGGGTCAATAACCTGGTACCCCTTCCTTTTTAAGATCCTAAACTTAAAATCTAGCAGCTCAGCAGGAACGCACAGAGTGCTGGCTGCAGTAAAAAAAAGACATGTCATCATTTAATAATTTTAACACTTCCTCATCATCTAGTAGAAAATCAGCAGCAAAAATATTAGCTTCATATTCATAATGGGAGGTCTCATCAAATAGATTAAAATCGTGAAAGGTTTTAATACCTGGTACATTTTTATGTATAAGCGCGTGGCCAAGCTCATGAATCAAAATAATCCGTTGTAAATATTCATCTAACTCACTGTTAATGACTATGACCTGTTTCCTTGATTGCTCCATATAAAATCCTTTACAGGCTCCCTCAAAAAGACCCATAGGATGGTGCAATAATGAGATTTTCATATCACGACATAGCTTAACAGGATTTGGCTCATCATATTTTCTTTTAAGTTTTTTCACTTCTTTACTAATAGAATCTATACTCATTCGCAGTCCTCAAATCCTTCCAAATAAGCCTTAGCTTTCAGTTGTGGCTCATTGTAGCAGGTCCCGCATATCAGACTACCAAGGCATATTTATTCAGTTTTTTTTAATATAGTTTCACATTTTTCACTTCTTTCTAATCATAACTTATTCGCTCTTTTTCCTACCATAGGTCTTTTTTGCTTCTTCTTTACAGGTAACATAGGCCACCATAAGGGCCTCAAAGAA
>DUUR01000223.1 GCA_012841425.1 Bacteroidales bacterium
CGTAGTTATGCTCTGTACTTTGTCCGATACGTGCTAGCTCAAACTTGTCGATACCTAAATTAAGCATATCGTTAAGGGCAAATGCATATGTGCTCTCTAAAGCAGCAGATGACGACATACCTGCACCTAGTGGAACATCTCCTGCAAAGACAGTGTCAAATGCTTTTATAGTTCCTCCTCTTTTTATAATCTCACGGCAAACACCAAAGATAAATTTTGCCCATCCCTCTTTAGGCAGATCTTCCTCATTGAGACCAAACTCAGAGCTTTCATCAAGGTCTATTGCATATGCTCTTATCTTATCAGTACCATTGAAACGAATTGCAGCTATCATTCCTTTATCAATAGCTCCAGGGAAGACAAAGCTTCCATTATAATCAGTATGTTCACCAATTAAGTTTACACGCCCTGGAGACGTATAAACTTCTGGTGATTCATTTCCAAATTTCTCTTTAAATATCTTTTTTACTTCTTCTTTTGTCATATTAATAATTCAAAAACAGTGATTAATAGTTTTTATTAGCTCAATTATCCTTCAACTGGAATTGATTGAGGAGCAGTATCTAATGGAACTTCTTCATCATCTGAAACAGAAATACCTTTAGTAACATTTTTAGATCCAATTAGTGCGTAATAAAGCAGATATGCAAGTCCGATCAACGGAACTGTAAAGGAAAGAATGTATGTTGATTGATCGGCTACCCAATTTTGAATTAAAGGAATAATTCCTCCACCCACAACCATCATCATGAAAATACCTGATGCGGCTTTTGTGTATTTACCCAAACCTTCTACTGCAAGATTGAAAATACTACCCCACATAATGGATGTACATAATCCGCAAAGCACGAGTAATAATGCACTCAAAGGAACAACCGTCATAGCGAAAGATGATCCAGTGAATACAGGCATGAGAGTAGTTACAGTTTTTGGAGATAGTATGGCTCCTAAAATAAGAATTATGCCAAGTAGAGAAACCGTAGAAAGCATAGTTTTACTTGAAACTTTACCACCTACCATGCTACCAATGAAACGACCAACTAGCATAAGGAACCAGTAGGTACCTGCCACAAATCCTCCGATAGTTGCAGCGTTTGATGGATCTAATCCTGCGCCTTTATCGGTTATATTTGAAAGATAAAAGTTTAATGTTCCTGGTATACCAATTTCTACACCAACGTAAACAAAGATAGCTACTGCACCCAATACGAAATGACGGAAAGCCCAAGGGCTTCTTTCATAAACCACATTCTTATTGTTTTTGTGAGCATCTGGGTCACTAATAGGTATAAAAAAGAGTATCATAAATGCAGCTGCAAAAACACCCATTGCAATAAATAGAACTGGATTAACATCAGTGATTGCAGTATTTATACTTACAGTTCCAATTAAAGCACCAACAAGCATTGGAGTTAGTGTACCAGCTAATGAATTAAAAGTACCCCCCAATTGAATTAATTGGTTACCTTTATTACCACCACCCCCGAGTAAGTTAAGCATTGGATTCACTACAGTGTTTAGCATACATACAGAAAAACCTGCAATGAATGCACCAAGCAGATAAATTACAAAGTTTAATGGCAATGTTAATAAGGTGCTATTGGCATCTACAACACCAGATAGATATTGAGTAAGTACACCAACAAAGCCTACTGCGATAGCAACAAGAGCAGTCCTTTTGTAACCTATCTTTGTCAACAATTTACCTGCTGGAATACCCATGAAGAGATATGCGGCGAAGTTCATCATATTTCCAAGCATCCCAAGGAAATTGGAACCTTCAAATTTATTACTCCAAATAACACCAATTGGTGCTGCAAGATTAGTCACAAAGGAAATCATTGCGAAAAGGAACATCATCGTGACGATAGCAACGATGTTTTTGTTTTGATTTTTAGTCATTTCTTATACTTTTATTAATGGTTTTA
>DUUR01000224.1 GCA_012841425.1 Bacteroidales bacterium
CCTACTGGTATCTCTTTATACTGGTCTGTATTTATACAATGTACTATTACTGTTTCGGTCATATTATCTATTTTTTTAGGAATTACTAAATTACATATTTTTTTGGAGATGTAACTCGTTTTTAAATGTGTGACTGTAAAAAACATTAAAAAAGGAATTAAAGCAAACTTTTAAACAGGTTTATTGTTTATCACACTCAAACAATAAAAGAATGCAACTGTTTTGCTAAAAAAGAATTACATAACAATTAGTTTACTTATCACATTTTTGATAAGTATAACTGTAACTGAGCTTCATGCTTGGGATGTTATCTTAAAAGGCAATCAGTCCACTTTTATTACTAACAAAACCTGCAATAGGCTTCAGGGAGAAAACAACGATTCTGAAGCTAATTCAAATAGTCAAAAGCAATTAATTACAAAGTTCTGCACTTTTGCCGAACCTCAGTTTTTGACTCCTTACCGCACAATTCTAACACCATCCACTTTACACTTTACATGTTACACACCTCAACGGGAGGAAGTCTGTTTAAGTGATGTAGGTCGCCCTCCAAAGGTATAAAGATCTATATCAAACCTATTTTACAGACTATCCATTTTTTAACCCAAAACAATAATAAACAATGTATAAATATAATTTCATTGCACTTGTTGTGTCAATACTATTTGTCACAACTGGCAATAATACTGCTTACAGTATGAATAAATCTATAAACGAACGTACAACTATAACCATTTTACAGACTGCCGATATCCACGCACAACTGGATACACACCAAGAACTTTTTGTTGAAGACGGAAAAGTTAATTTCCGCGAAAGTGGCGGATTGGCGGTTATTAAAACCCTCTTTGATACAGAGCGAGCAGCAAATCCCGGAAGAACAATTATTGTGGATGGAGGCGATCTAATTCAGGGCAGTGGTTATGCAGCTATGTCTAAAGGCAATGTCTTCCCGGATATAGTTAAGCAAATGCAATATGATTTGCTGTTGCCCGGTAATTGGGAGGTTGTTTACGGAAAAGATATCATGATGGAGGTGATGAACAGCTATAATACAAATGTTATAGCACAGAATATGCGACATGAAGGAAGTGAAGAGCAACTTTTCCCTCCATACTGGATTAAGGAGATCGACGGCATACGAATAGGATTTATTGGAATCAACGATCCAGATGTTCCTATACGTCAGGCTCCAAGTTATAGTAAAGGAATTCTGTTCAACGGTTTAGATAAAAGCTTTGAAGAAACCATTAAGAAAGTAAAGTTTGAAGAGGAGGCAGATTTCATTATCCTGCTCGCACATATAGGTCTCGCAAAACAGGTTGATCTTGCTAACAACCCAATTAGTAAGTATGCCGATTATATTTTTGGTAACGACACACATGAGCGGGTGCGAAATCCAATTGAAGGGAAGTACGCCAAAGTAGTGGAACCGGGAGCTTTTGGATCGTTCGTGGGCAAGCTAACTCTGCACTTCGAGAAGGGTAAATTAGTGGATGAACATTATGAACTGATTGAAGCTGACCCTAACCGTTTTCCTGCCAACGAAGAACTTCAGTCGATAATTGAAAAGAAAAAAAATCAATATAAAGAAGAACTTGAAAAAGTAATTGGCTATACCGATGAGCCACTTTATCGCTACTTAGTTGTGGAGAATGCAATGGATAATATGATTACCGATGCTATGAGATGGAAAACAGGGGTGGATATTTCTTTTTCCAACGGGTTCAGATTTGGTAACCCTATTGTACCAAGTAATGGTGAGCCGGCACCAATAACTCGCAACGACTTGTGGAATATGCTACCCATAGACGACTATGTAAAGACCGGTAAAGTAAGTGGCAGTCGACTTATGGAGTGGTTGGAGAAAGAAATTCACAATGTTTTTGCTTATAACCCCACAGAGCGATTCGGAGGATGGTTTGTAAGATTCTCAGGTATGGAGGTGAAGTTCAACAGTGCTGCCGAAAGAGGAGAACGAGTGGAATCAGTAATAATAAACGGTGAGCCTCTTGAGTATGATAAGATTTACACCATATCAGCCTGCACAAGAGAAGGAGACCCCGAAGATATGCTATGTCGCATGAAAAATGTTGATGATGTAGAGACAAAAGATTTTACAATGCACGACGCTGTAATGGAGTACCTGAGTAAGTTTTCTCCTGTTAAACCCAAACTCGACGGAAGAGCAGTAGCCACAGATCTTGGACCATTCACTTTCTCTACTCTTCCTGGAACCGACTATCAATTTAAATGATATTTAGCGTTGAAAATTTAATAATTATAATTAACTCAGTAAATAAACAATAATAATAACAAATAAAATTAATAACAATATGAAGATCAATAAAATAGTAATAATTGCGGCTATTTCAAGTCTGCTTCTTGCAGCTTGTACACAAACAGGAAATCAGGACAGTAGTACAGTTAACGCAACTACCGAAGTGAAGAAAACCGATTACCTGACTCTAACGAGTAATGTTCAGCAAATACGAGCCATTTCTAATGCAGTAACACTTATGAAACAGGATGAGCAGTATAATTTCAACAGCATGGAGGTTGTAGTTTGTGGTAAAACTGTTACTGAACTAACAGATCCAGAAGTTATGGAGCCAATTCTTAAAGCAATAGCAGATGCCAATTTGAAGGTGAAAGCTTGTGGATTCTCAGTGAACGGACAGAATGTAGATCAATCTAAACTCCCTTCTGAGGTTGAAGTGGTTGAAAATGGTATTGCATATGCGCTTGAGAAGCAGCTCTCAGGCTATGAAGTACTTGGGCTATAAGTTTTAGCTATTATTTAAATATGTTAGAAGATGCATCATCCAATTAATTGGACGTTGCATCTTCTTTTTTTGAAATCTATTACCCGCATTTTCGGTTATTTTGTTAAGTTTGTAGTTATTATAAATATTCAACAGAGCCAATATGAACGACTGGAAGAAACGACTAGATATTGTATATTCTACAAATCCGGATTATCATTACGATAAAGAAAATGATAATAATGCTGAAACCTTGCCTGTGGGTAAGCAGCTTTTACGTATCAGCCTTGACAAAAGAAATAGAAAAGGTAAAGCGGTAACGCTAATAACAGGTTTTGTTGGTAGTGATGATGATATTAGCGAATTGGGCAAACTACTCAAAACTAAATGTGGTGTAGGTGGTTCTACAAAAGATGGTGAGATAATAATTCAGGGCGATCATAGAAATAAAGTTCTGGATATTTTACAAAAGGAGGGGTATGTTAAATCGCGTATCATCTGATAATGCATCGTTACATATAATAAAAGCATCTGCAGGATCGGGCAAAACTCATCGTCTTACGGGAGAATACCTAAATTTGCTCTTTTCTAAACCAAATAACCATAAACACATATTGGCTGTTACCTTCACTAATAAGGCAACAGATGAAATGAAGTCAAGAATTGTTGATGAGCTTTTTAGACTTACATCGGGTTCTAAATCTGATTTTCTAAGTGGATTAATTGAGAAGTTCGGGTTAGATGAAAAAGACATTAGAACAATTTCTAAAACCATACTAGAAACAATACTACATGATTATTCTTCATTTTCAATAAGTACAATCGACAGATTCTTTCAACAAACAATGCGTGCTTTTACACGCGAGATGGGACTTGCAGGTGGTTATAATGTTGAAGTTGATCATAGTGCACTTTTAATGGAGACTGTTGATCTTATGCTTTCTGAACTCGACGACCCTAATAATAAAGCCCTCACAGAATGGATTTTGAGGTTTATGCAAAATAGTATTGAAGAGGGTAAAAGCTGGAGAGTTGAGAGAGAAGTTCTGCAGCTTGGTGGTGAACTTTTTAATGAAACTTATAAATCACTAACTGATGAGGAGCAGGCTACTATTCAAGACAAAGCTCATTTAGAGAACTACAAGCAGATGCTTATGAGGATAGTAAAGAGCTATGAGTCGGAACTTAAAGAAGTGGGAGAAAGAGCTGTTGCAATTATGGGCAACAGTAATTTACTAGCAGAGGACTTTAAAGGGGGCAGTAGATCACAGTTCTTTAAATTTAATGTTATTGCAAAAGGCAGTGTACCTGAAATAACAAAAACATTTCTTAGCTTCCCCGACAATATAGAGTCGTGGTATACCAAAAAAACAGCTCCTGATATTATTGCAAAGATTGAAAATGCATATAATGCTGGGCTGAACGACTGTGTAAAGCAGGTTATTGATCTTTATGATAATAATATAAACTACAATAGCTCAAAAGTTATACTTCAAAATTATTATGCACTTGGAATTCTAAATGATATAAAGAAGAGGTTGCAAAAACTACAACAAGAGAATAATGTTTTGTTTATTTCTGATACTACAGAGCTCTTAAATGATATAATTGCTGGTTCAGACTCTCCATTCATATATGAAAAAACCGGTACAAGAATTACAAATTATATGATTGATGAGTTTCAAGACACCTCACGGATGCAGTGGGACAACTTTAAACCATTAATTGAGGAGAGTTTGGCATCGGGCAATTTTAACCTTATTGTGGGTGACGTTAAGCAGAGTATTTATAGGTTTAGGAATTCCGATTGGCGCTTATTGGAAGAGCAGGTGGATATTGATTTTCCAAAAGAGTATTTAGAGAAACACCTTTTAGATACTAACTGGCGAAGTGATGCAAAAATTGTGGAGTTTAATAATACATTCTTCAAGTCGGCTGCGGCAATACTTCAAAACGACTATAATGCAGTTGCCTGTGATGATGAAAATAGTCAAATAGCAGATGCTTACGGTGATTTACATCAACATCTACCTGAAATAAGAAATGGTAGCACTGGGCATGTAAAAGTCACTTTCTTAGATAAAAACAACGAATGGAAGGATGAAGCATTAAGAAGGCTCCCATTAGAAATTGAATCACTTCAAGACCAAGGTTTCGCACTTAAAGAAATTGCTGTAGTGGTAAGATCAAACAAAGAAGCTGTGGAAGTTGCAGAGGCATTGCTTGAATACAGTGATAAAAATCCTCAGTCTCACTACAGATACGACATAATATCTAATGAAGCACTTGTAATTGGAAGTGCCCAGAGCGTAACAACTATCATCTCAATTATGAGATACCTGCGCAGTCCAGACGATGAGAGGTTGCGTATGATGGCGATCTATGAATTTTATCGTTTTAAAAGAAAAGGCACTCCCAACGAAGCCTTGCTAGCATATCGTGAGGAGTGGAACAGAGATTTCCCTGACGACATAAAACATCTATTAAATGAATTGGGATCATTGCCTTTTTATGATATGATAGAAAGATTTATTACAGTGTCAGTTGATAGTCTCGAAGAAAAAGAAAATGCATATATACAGGCTTTTCTAGACATCGCCCTTAAATTTAGCGTAGATAAATCTGCCGACATCAATGCTTTTATCGATTGGTGGGACGATAAAGGTAAGGATAAAACTCTTTTTTCACCAGAAGATCAAGATGCAATAAGACTAATCACCATTCACAAATCAAAAGGTTTAGGATTTGGTGCTGTAATTATGCCTTTTGTTAACTGGAGGTTTGAAATTGGAACTAACAATAATATTATCTGGTGTAAGCCCACTGTTGCACCATTTAATGAACTTAATGTTATCCCTCTGAAATATACGAAGAAGTTAGCTGACACAATTTTTAAAGATGATTACTTAAACGAGAAGAAGCTAACATTAATAGATAATCTGAATTTGCTATATGTTGCTTTTACTCGTGCGAAACATCGCCTAATTATATTTGCTCCTGAACCCGGAAAGGGTGATAGTATAGGTGATGCATCTATTCTTTTAGAAAGAGGTATCTCCAACTCTCCTACTCTATCAGGAGAAAACTTAAAAGAAATTGATGGTTTATCGGTTTTAGAGTTAGGGAGCCCCTTTGAACATAACAAAAAAACTGAAATACAAGTATCTGGCACCTATAAATCAACTAAATGGCACTCACAGCCATTTGACAATCGACTCCAATTAAAACTCAATTCAATTGGCTTTTTTAGTGATGATGGTAGTCGCGATTATGGAAAGTTGATGCACGATATTGTAAGTAATATCGAGAAGCTAGAAGATATCCCAGTAGCTGTGAGCAGAAAAATATCGGAAGGTGAAATCAAAGAAGATAATAGAGATATAATTATAAATGAAATTGAAAGCTATCTCACAAAACCTGAAGTGATAGAATGGTATAGCGGGATTTACAATGTCTTAAACGAAGCAGTAGTTTTACATCCTAGTAGTGGAATTAGCAGACCCGACCGTGTAATGATAGGCAAAGACAAAGTTATCGTAGTGGATTATAAATTTGGTGAAAGCGTAGAAACAAAATACAAATATCAAGTAAAACGTTATATGAAAAGTATATCCGAGATGGGGTATACACATGTTGAAGGCTTTATATATTATGTCAAATCTGGTAAAGTTGAGGCTGTTTAAACCATATTAGCTTACACAAAATTTCACTTGTGTAAGCTTCTCACTTTTTTTGAAAAGTATAAATTAAAATAGAATTACTGATTGTAGGAGGTGAAGTACTCATTAAAAAATAGCACCTGAAACTTTATTGCATTTGCCCAATAATCCCAATTATGTACTCCTGGACGTATAATATAATCATGTGGTATATTACGATATAATAGTGCGCGATGAAGTTCCTCGTTCACCTCATAGAAAAAATCATCCTTACCACAGTCAATTACTATTTTCATGTCTCCTGGTGTAAGTAAATGAAGCATGCCCATCACAGTATAATTATTCCAGTTTTCGGGGTTTTCGGCTTGTGCTCCAATATATTTTTTCATACCCCAATTGTTAGGAAATGGTCTTATATCCACTCCTCCACTCATGCTACCGCAGGCACCATATACATCTTGATTTCTGAATCCTAGATATAGCCCCCCATGACCACCCATACTTAATCCAGTAATTGCACGTCCTTCTCTCGAGTCAATTGTATTATAATTATTATCTATCCATTCTACCAACTCTTCAGATACGAATGTTTCATACTGATAGCTAGGATCAATAGGACTATCCCAGTACCAGCTGTCATACCCACCGTCGGGACATACAATAAACATTTCATGAATATCGGCCAGCTCCTTTAAAGAAGTAGTTTTTTTAATCCATCCATCATAACTATCACTATACCCATGAAGAAGGTAAAGTACAGGTAACGATTTGTTGCCTTTGTAAGATTCAGGCTTTACTATCACACTCTTAATCTCCTTATCCATACTAGTGCTATATACACTCAATGTATCTACTATAGCAGGAAGAGAAGTATTTATATAAAACAGTACTAAAAAGAAAGATAAAATAAAACGTTTCATAAATAATATAGTTATTGTATGCTTACCGCAAATATACTCACTTTTATTTCTCTTTATACCAAATAACTATTTCAAAGGGAACAAAAAACACTTTTGTTATGTTTTAAAATTAGATAGTACCAATCATTTAGATTTAAATATTAACACATTAAGTGTTTAAAAAGATTATAAGATTGGACAAATAATATAAACATAAAAAACATTATTATGGAAATTCAAAAAAGAATAGACGATAACAGGGGGAGTTTTTTTATCGAAAAAGATGGTAGACAAGTTGCCGAGCTTGATTTTGTGATAAAGGAAAATATATTAGATGCCGTACATACTGGTGTTCGTCCCGAACTTGAAGGTCAAGGAATAGCTAGTAGACTGTTTGATGAAATGGTTAATTTCGCTCGTGAGAAAGGATATAAAGTTAAACCCACATGTCCGTATATAGATGTTAAGTTCAAAAGAGACCCTGATGGGTTTAGTGATGTAGTATACAAACCTTAATAAAATCCGTCAGGCCACTGCTCCAAATGGAACTTGGTCTGACGGATCGCTTTTATCGCAAGCGTATTCTGCGAATAGATAATCCTAAAACACTAATTCTTTGCAACTATCGAACAGCCAATTGCTACTGTTGATGCAGGATTAGGAGTTTCTCCTTTCAATAGCGCCTCTACTGCCTCTGAGGCATATGATGCAGTAACCGCTGATGCATCTTTGTAGTTATCATCCACTGTGCCTGTATATGCAACTACAAATTCTCCATTACCGTTATTTTTCAGTAAAAATATTTCCGGGGTTCTTGTTGCACCATATGCTTCGTAAACACTTTGATCTTCATCTTTTAGATAGGGAAAAGGATAATTCTTCTCTTCAGCCCTTACTCTCATTTCATCCATAGAATCAACTGGTTGCTTTTCTGCATCGTTAGGATTGATTAATACTAATGGAAATCCTTGAGAAGCATACCTGTTGTGTAAATCAATAATCCTATCTTCGTAAGCAATTACATAAGGGCATGGATTGCACGAAAAGATAACCATAACTCCTTTTTCATTCGAATAATCAGATAGTGATATAGTGGCGCCATCTATATTTGTTAAAGAAAAATCGGGAGCCACACTTCCCACCGAAATAGGCTGAGCACTTAAAGTAATTACACTTAAAACAAAAAGTGCGAAAAATAATAATTGTTTTCTCATCTCTATGGTTTTTTTTATATTAATAGGATAATAATGGTTTCACAATCTCTTCCAATTCAATAAATGTAAGCTCTTTAGCATAAAACTCTCTAATACTCTTACTGTATATTAAAGTAGCCGGTATAGCACCTGTCCACTCTTTATCAACAACAGGAATCCAGCTATTGAAATTGGGATCATCTAAAAGAAGAACATCATTTTTCATATTATTCTTTTCGATAAATGGAATTAGCTTAGACTCAATTTGATTGGGCATATCCAAACTAACCATAATAATTTTAAGGTTGCTATCTCGGTACTTCACGCCCAATTGTTCGAAATATGGGATTTCTTTAATACATGGACCGCACCAGGTGGCCCAAAAATTCACAACATATACTGTATCATTTTCTTGATGTAATATCGGTTCAAACTCATTAAAATTAACCACTTTCACTTTAGCACCAGCCTCTGCACCACTGTTGCTAGTCAAGTAGTTGTTACCTGCATTTGAAACTGTAGAAGCTAATAGAAAAAACAGAGTAATAGAGAATATACCGAGGGCTTTCATCTTATATATAAAGTTATTAACTGTGACTATAATTTGAGAACAAATCACATCACGTGTTGTTCAATACAATCCTCAATATAGCTGTTAAATATAAAAGATAAACGTTAAGTATGTATTGTTTATAACAAAAAAAAGTGTGAACTATAAATTCACACTCCTATATTAATTTAATATCTACAAATTATTTCAGTAGAGTTTCTGGATCTAAATTTTCATGCTCAATATCAAGGAAATATTTATATGTACCTACCTTCAATTCGCTACAAGCATCATAATCGCAAACTATAATACCTTTTTCATGCAATTGCAAGGCACTTATAGTCCACATTTGATTAATTGCTCCTTCAACGGCATGATATAGGGCACGTGCTTTGTTGTGTCCATTAACTAGTATAAGTACTTCTTTAGCATCCAGTATTGTGCCTACGCCCACAGTTAGTGCAGTCTTTGGAACTTTATTTACATCATTATCAAAAAATCTTGAATTAGCTATTACTGTTTCGGTAGTTAATGTTTTAATTCTTGTTCTTGAAGATAATGAAGATCCAGGCTCATTAAAAGCAATATGTCCATCAGAACCAATCCCACCAAGAAACAAATCTATACCTCCAACATCTTTCATCGACTTTTCGTATGCGGCACACTCTGCTAAAGGATCTGCCGCCATACCATCTAATATATGAACATTCTCTTTTTTGATATCAATATGATTAAAAAAGTTATTCCACATAAAAGTATGATAACTTTGAGGATGATCTGAATTTAGACCAATATACTCATCCATATTAAATGTGACCACATTCTCAAAAGACACCTGTCCTGTTTCATACAATTTAATTAGGGCTTTGTATGTTTTTAGGGGTGTAGATCCTGTGGGGAGTCCTAAAACAAAAGGATTGGATGACGTAGGTTTAGCTTTATTAATTTTTGCTGCTATATAATTTGCTGCCCATTGTGCCATCATATCGGCCTCTGGTTGAATAATAAGTCTCATAATTTTTTATTGTTAATTCTATTTTATTTATTTCTGTTATTTAAGCTTGCTAGCCATAGTCATACCCAGATTTTGAGCTGCTTCCTTTACACTGCTCAGCATTCCCTGTCTAATTACTACAGGATCTGCAATTAAATCAAATTCCATCTCATTAGCAAAGGCCAACAAGTTTTTTGCCGATGCATCAGACCAGGTAAAACCACCAAAACAACCGAATAAGCGTCCTTTTAAGTTTCTATTTTGTAAGGAAGACACTAAGCTCTCAACTTCAGGATATAACTTGTTATTGTATGTGGGCGATCCAATTATTAATCCTTTGTATTTAAAGACATCTCTAATTATATCCGAAACATGACTTTTTGCAACATTATGCAATACAACATCATTTAGCCCATTCTCTGCAGCAGCACGAGCGATAGTTTCGGCAAGTTCTTCTGTGTGTCCGTACATACTGCCATAAGCAATAACCAAACCATTATCTGCATCATATCTGCTAAGCTTGTCGTATAAACTCACAACTTCAGCAGCACTTCCTTCCTTAGTCCATACCGGTCCGTGTGTAGAACAAATAATATCTATCTCTACACCCGAAAGTTTCTTTAGAGCTGTTTGCACCGGAGAGCCGAATTTTCCAACAATATTTGAGTAGTATCGAATCATTTCATCCCAATACTTCTCTGTTCTCAACTGAGTATCCAATACACCACCATCTATAGTACCAAATGTTCCAAAAGCATCACCACTAAAAACAACTCTATTTTCTTTTACATAAGTCATCATTGTCTCTGGCCAATGTACCATCGGTGTCATGTAAAACTGTAAGGTATATTTACCTAAATTAATCTCCTCCAAGTCTTCAACCTGGATTACATTTTTTGTGATACCATAATATCCATTGAGCATGTCAACCGAACGTTTATTGCCCACTATTTGAATATTGGGATATCTGGATACTAACAATTCTATTGAACCTGAGTGATCTGGCTCCATGTGATTAACTACTAGATAATCGATTGGTTTATCTCCAAGTAATGAAACAATTTTTCTAAAAAAAACGTCAGAGTAGCATATATCAACAGTATCTATTAATACAGTTTTCTCGTCTTCAATTACATATGAGTTGTATGACACACCAAGTGGCAAAGGCCACATACTCTCGAAAAGATGTTTAGATCTATCATTCACACCAACATAATAGATATTGTCGGTTATTTCAAAAGGTTTATACATATTTTGCAGTTATCGATAATA
Source organism: Bacteroidales bacterium (assembly GCA_012841425.1). Lineage (GTDB taxonomy): Bacteria > Bacteroidota > Bacteroidia > Bacteroidales > Dysgonomonadaceae > Proteiniphilum. Next base: position 11,333 of record DUUR01000224.1, read on the forward strand.
GGTTCTCATAAATTAAATTTATGAATTACTTTTTCTTTCTTGGTTTTGGTTTAAACATTTGAGATTGCTTAGGCGTATCTGCTACAATGGCTGGTTTTCTTAATGCATTTATAATTAGCCATAACCCCCAAATCACAAAAGGTATGCTCAGCCATTGACCAATATTTAACCCTGTAGTCTCAATCATGGAATACTCTTCATCAACCTGTACGTTTTTAACAAATTCAACGAAGAAGCGGAAAAGGAATATTATTATAATTCCAACCCCCGTAATAAGTCCTTTCCTATCTTTTGCACTAGTATTATTATACATATACATTGTAATAGCAAAAACAGCTAAATATGCCAGCGCTTCATATATTTGTGTAGGGTGCGATGGTTGTGTATATATAGGTTCTGCACCATTCATCCATTGATATAGATTATCAACAAATCTAAACCCCCATGGTTGATCTGTAGGGCCACCATATATTTCGTGATTCATAAGGTTTCCAAAGCGTATCATTGCAGCAGTAAATCCAGTAGGAACCATCACCCTATCTAGTGTCCACAACATGCTTTGCTTTGTGATCTTACGTGAGTATAACCATACAGCAATAAGAATTCCAATTACACCTCCATGGCTGGCAAGTCCGCCTTCCCAAACCTTCAGCATCTCAAAAGGGTGAGCCAAATAATATTCAGGTTCATAAAAAAGACAATGCCCAAGTCTTGCTCCAACAATTATTCCCACTATCATGTATACAAATAGTGAGTCGAACCATTTCTCAGGAAGATCTTCCTTCTTAAATATTTTTTGCACGATGTATACTGCAACTATAAGGCCAATTACCCAAAACAGTCCGTACCAACGTATTTCACGACCAAGGACAGTAAATAATGCGGGGTCTACATTCCAGGTTACTGAGAGTAGTGTATCCATATGAACTAATATTTTTTACAAAGATAGTGAAAAACCAGCAACTTCTAAACCAGCTTTCTGATCCAATATTCTTTTTCACTAGGGAGTAAGTCAACTACAGGAATTTCAATTAATGTATATGCTCCTGGCTGCTGTTTAAGTGTTGCACGGGCAGCACTTACAAGCACTTGTGCTGTTAAAGCAGGATTATTAATGCGCATATCAAAGGTGAAAAGTTGATTTTGAGTTTTCCCCGAAACACCCTTCCTTTCCATTAGTACGCCATGCCCCATATCTTTAAGAGAATCTACGTTATCTACCTGAAAGACATGGGTATCGTCATGAATAAAATATTCGTCCTCCTTAATTGATTTTGAAACCATCTGGAAATCGAATCCCTCATCCACCTCAATATAAACCATTCTTCGATGCACACCTGTTCCAGTTGGTATTGTCATCGAAAGTGCATTTTTGACTCCCTTTATGGACTTTACTGCAACAGTGTGACCCATGCTCATTCCAGGGCCGAAGTTTGTATAGGTTAGTCCTTTGGGTGCTAATGCTTCAAGAAGTGCGCGAATTACCGAATCACTACCCGGGTCCCATCCAGCAGCTACTATCGAAACAGCATTATTTTCTTTGGCTACGCTATTTAGTGATTTGCGTAGTTCTACAATTTTAGAGTGTATATCGAAACTATCTACTGTGTTTATTCCAAGTTTAAGGCAATCGATGGCATAAGACTCTACGCTTCGTGTTGGAGCAGTTAAAAATGCGACATCTATATTTTCAAGTTCCGAAATAGTAGTTACTACCTTATAATTTTTTAATTCCGGTGGTATATTTGATGCATTGCGTCTTACAATTCCCGCTACTTCAAAATCGGGAGCTGTTTCTAGAGACTCCAATACATACTTGCCAATATTACCGTATCCTACAATTGATGCTTTTATTTTGTATTGCATATAATTATTTTTTCAGTTATAATCGTAATAATTTGAAATTGATAATTAGGGTAACCCTCACAAAAATATAAAAAAATAAAGCAAACAATACTATATTAATGCAATTCTTATCCTACAGGAGCCTATACCCCTTTTATTAATCTTTTTTATGCCTTATCACCTATACTAGCTTCTATATTCTCAACTATTTCATCTTCTTCAAGTTCCTCATCATCATCTACCCATAAGTTTGCTGGTCGTTGTGGACCCTGTTTTCTAAAAATTATTGCAATAATTAATCCACTTATTGCACCCGAGAGATGACCTTCCCACGAAATTGTAACATCAACCAGTTCGGCTATTGGAAATATGCTCCATATTGTACTCCCATATATAAATGCCACAACTAGAGACACAGCAATTAAAGGAGTGTATCTTCTTAAAACACCACTAAAAAAAAGAAAAAACAAGAGTGCAAATACCAATCCACTGGCACCTATATGATATGAGCTCCTGCCAATTATCCATGTAATAATTCCACTCAACAACCACAAATAAATAAATGTAGGAAATGCAATATTTCTATAAAAATAAAAAAGAAGCCATACCTGAATTAATAATGGAAGTGTGTTTGACCAAAGATGCGAGAATGATGAATGTAGCAAAGGGGAAACAACAACTCCTCTTAATCCCTTTATAACTCCTGGATATATACCTAGATTCGAAAAATCATTTCCAAAAACGCCAGTATAATCTATTACAAAAGACAGCCAAATTAAAGCAACAACCAACAAAGATGGGATTATTGCCAACTTTATCCTTTTTTTATCTAATCCATTTGAACCAGCACTTTCCATAAGTTGATTTACACACAATTAATATATTAATATAAATACGTTGAATAACAAATTTAATTCTTTTTTTTATTTGTTCTATAATTTCAATTTTATTATCTTTCGAAATAATTTATACAACTCACATAAACTTTAAACTACCAAGAGATGAGTTATCTGAAATTCAATAAAGATCTAATGATCAACCTCGAATATTCTTTATACAGAAATGTATTAAGAACTAATAGAAAAGGAGCTTATCAAAACACATCCATTTCTGGTTGCAATACTACAAAATACCAAGGCCTTTTGGTAATGCCAGTGCCATTTCTTGATGATGAAAATCATCTTATTTTGTCTTCTATTGATGAAACAGTAATTCAACGCGGAGCAGAATTTAACTTAGGTATCCATAGATTTGCTGGTGATAATTACAGCCCCAAAGGGCATAAGTATATTCGTGAATTTAATAGCGATAGCATTCCAAAAACAATTTATCGGGTTGGCGGTGTAATTCTGTCTAAAGAGATTATGTTTTCGTCTAAAGAGAATAGGTTAATGATAAAATATACTCTCATCGACGCACACTCACCTACCAAAATTAGGTTTAAACCTTTTTTAGCATTCCGACAAGCATCACAATTAACAATAGAGAATGATCAAGTAGACAAATCTTATCGCAATGTTGAAAATGGAATTTCCACATGCATGTATAGTGGTTACCCCGAATTGTTTATGCAATTCAACAAAGAGCCTGAGTTTATGTATCATCCCGACTGGTATCGTGATATTGAATATATTCAAGATCTACAAAGTGGCGACACCTATAGCGAAGATTTATATGTGCCTGGGAGTTTTGAAATGACAATAAGAAAGAATGAGGAGATAATATTCTCGGCAGGAGACATTTTAGTTGACACATCAAATTTGGCAAATGAGTTTAACATCGAGAAAAACAAGAGAACACCACGATCTAATTTCTATAATTGCCTAAAGAATTCAAGTCATCAGTTTTATTACATCCCTAATATTGGAGAAAACTATCTACTGGCTGGATATCCATGGTTTAAAGTTAGGGCTCGCGATCAGTTTATTTCGCTTCCTGGCTGTACACTCTCGGTTGGGAAGCCCGATGATTATGAAAAAATAATGGACAGTGCCATACCACATCTCAATAACTTCATGGCTGGCAAGAACATTAAGGGTTATATAAAACAAATAAATGACCCTGACGTTCTATTATGGGTAGTGTGGGCACTACAACAATATTATATTGAATTTAAAGAGAAATTTATAGAAAAATATAGCGACTTCCTTTTTGACGTTATTAAATATATAATGGATGATAAGCATCCAAATTTATATTTCAACAAGGATGATGGACTCTTAACTACTAACGGGAAAGACAGTCCAGCTAGTTGGATGAATTCCATTATCGATGGTCGCCCCGTAATACCCAGATCGGGATATCTGGTAGAATTTAATGCTTTATGGTATAATGCCCTAAAGTTTGCAGAAGAGATAGCAAAAGAAAAAGGAAATATAGATTATTCAGACAAATTGAAAGAGAATGCTGAAACCGCGTGCAAGTCGTTTGTAAATAAATTCATGAATGAAGCGGGCTATCTGTATGACTATATTGATGGTAATTATAAAGATTTAAATGTACGTCCAAACATGATATTTGCAGTTTCTCTACCCTATTCTCCACTTGGAAAAAGACAAAAGAAATCTGTTTTAGATTTCGTTACAAAAGAACTGCTTGCTAATTGTGGTTTACGCACGTTATCTCCAAAAAGCGATAGATTCCGTCCTCATTATAATGGTTCTGAAAATGATAAAAAATTTGCCTATTTCAACGGAATGGCATTTCCCTGGCTATTTGGAGCATATATCGAAGCTTACTTAAACCTATTTCAGCTCAGTGGATTATCTTTGGCAGAACGTATAATAGTGAATATGGAAAACGAATTACAAAATGATTGTATTGGATCCATTTCCGAATTCTATGATTCTAACCCTCCATTTATTGCCCATGGAGGATACTCTTTCGCAATGAGCGTAGCAGAATTATTAAGGGCAAAAAAAATAATAAGTTCATACAATACTGAGAATGTTGATATTAAGAAATAGATAATTATCTAAATAAATACAGATGAAAGCATTGATGTTTGGTTGGGAGTTTCCACCACATATTCTTGGGGGACTTGGAACGGCAAGCTTTGGATTAACTAAAGGAATGTCGAAACAGGAAGATTTGGAAACAATTTTTGTAATACCAAAGCCATGGGGTGATGAAGATCAGAGTTTCATGAAAATTATTGGAGCCAATAATACTCCTGTAGTTTGGAAAGATGTATCAATGGAATTAGTACGGGATAGACTTGAAGACTATATGGATCCACAAGAATACTTCGAGTTAAGAAACAATATCTACGCTGATTTTAGTTATATGAATACTAATGACCTAGGGTGCATTGAGTTCTCGGGTCGCTATCCAAATAATATACTAGAAGAAACAAATAATTATTCAATTGTTGCGGGTGTCATTGCACGTAAATATGATTTTGATGTAATACATTCGCACGACTGGCTAACCTACCCCGCTGGCTTGCATGCCAAAAGTGTTACTGGTAAACCAATGGTAATTCATGTTCATGCAACTGAATTCGACCGAAGTCGAGGTAAGCCCAACCCTATTGTATATGGCATTGAAAAGGATGGTATGGACAACTGCGATCATATTATCTGTGTGAGTAATCTTACACGTAACACCGTGATTGAGAATTATCATCAGCCACACTGGAAAGTTACTACTGTACATAATGCTGTTGACCCTCTTAGCCACGATATTGAATCGATGGAGCGAATTTCAGGAGTAAAAGAAAAGGTAGTTACCTTCTTGGGTAGAATTACAATGCAAAAAGGACCCGAATTCTTTGTTGATGCTGCAACACAAGTTATTCAAAAAACAGATCACATACGATTTGTTATGGCAGGAAGTGGGGATATGATGGATCAGATGATTCGTCTTGTTGCAGATAGAGGAATTGCTCATAAGTTTCATTTCACAGGGTTTCTCAGGGGCAAACAGGTTTACGAAATGCTTAAATCAAGTGATGTGTACGTTATGCCATCTGTTTCTGAACCTTTCGGAATATCCCCCCTCGAAGCAATGCAGTGTAATGTTCCAAGTATAATATCATATCAATCGGGTTGCTCCGAGATTCTCAATAATGTTATCAAAACAGATTATTGGGATGTTGATGCTATGGCAGATGCAATTTACTCTATTTGCACATATCCTGCAATGGCAGAACATTTAAAAGTAGAGGGCAAAATTGAAGTTGATAATATAAAATGGGAAGACGCCGGCTTAAAAGTACGTAAGATATACGACAACTTAGTCTAGATACTATCTATTTGTTTAATATAACCCAATAATAAATATGAAGACAATCTGTTTTTATTTCCAAATTCATCAACCTTTCAGATTAAAAAGATATCGTTTTTTTAATATCGGGAAAGACCACTACTATTATGATGATTATTCTAACGAAGACATAATGCAGCAGATAGCTGCAAGATCTTATATACCTGCCAATAGGATGATGCTTGATTTGGTGAACCAGTATAAAGGTAAATTTAAAGTGGCTTTTTCTATATCTGGGGTAGCACTTGAGCAAATGGAGATTTATGCTCCTGAGGTAATTGATGGTTTCAGAGAGTTGAGCAAAACTGGCAACGTAGAATTCTTGACCGAGACATATGCACACTCACTGTCAAGCTTATTCGATCCAGTGGAGTTTCGCAAACAAGTTGAACATCATTCCGAAAGGATTAATTTGTTATTTGGTCAAAAACCAACTGTCTTACGCAATACCGAGTTAATTTACTCCGATGAAATTGCTGAAATGGTTTATGAAATGGGATATAACAAAATGATTACCGAAGGAGCTAAACATATACTTGGTTGGAAAAGCCCCAATTATGTATACAGTGCATCATCTCAACCTAAAATGAAACTATTACTTAAAAATAGCCGTTTTAGTGACGACCTGGCATACCGATTTTCAAATTATAGCTGGAATGAATATCCTCTGACTGCCGAAAAGTTTGTAAGATGGATAGCAGAGACACCACCCGAAGAAGAGGTGTTTAATATTTTCATGAATTACGAGGTATTGGGAAATATGCAACCCTCACATACTGGAATTTTTGAATTCATGAAAGCTTTGCCACGTTTTGCTTTTGAACAGGGAATAGGCTTTTCAAAACCGAGTGAAGAGTTGGACAGTAGAAAACCTATTGGCGAAATGGTTGTTCCCAACAATATCTCATGGTCTGACGAGGAGCGCGACGTAAGTGCCTGGCTAGGAAACAAACTTCAGCAAAGTGCTTTAAAATCACTTTATGAAATTGGCGAGCGTGTGAGGCTTTGCTCCGATAGAAGATTAAAACAAGATTGGCTATACCTACAATCTAGCGATCACTTTTACTATATGTCTACCAAACATTTCGGTAGCGGGAACAGTAATTTCAGTCCATATATGTCACCATACGATGCATTCAATAACTATATGAATGTTCTAAGTGATTTTATTGGTAGAGTAAAAGACCAGTACCCCGACACTGTTGATAATGAAGAGTTAAATGCTCTGCTAACTACAATACATAATCAAGAATTTGAGATTAAGCAATTGCAGAATGAATTAAAAAAGGTAATCGGCACCAACGAAGAGCTCTTGATTGAAAAAACAGCAAAAGGCAACTTACTAAAAACTAGACTAAAAAGCACAAAAAAGTAATATAAGGTTTTACTTATCTGTTTATAAAACATTAAAAGGAGCTCAAGGGCTCCTTTTATTATATTTTTCAACTTTATATTACTTAGCGTAACTTACAGCTCTGGTTTCACGAATAACAGTAATTTTAACTTGCCCTGGGTAAGTCATTTCTGTTTGTATCTTACGTGCTATTTCATCAGATAGTTTTTCGGTATCCTGATCATCTATTTTATCAGCACCCACTATCACCCTAAGTTCACGACCCGCCTGAATAGCATAAGTCTTTACAACCCCAGGATAAGAAAGAGCTA
>DUUR01000225.1 GCA_012841425.1 Bacteroidales bacterium
ATGACTACACTTTAAGAATGACAATTATGCCTCCATTTTGGTGGAATACATGGTCCATTATATTATACGTGTTGGTAATTATATCAGGTCTAATATATCTGTTTTACTGGCTGCGTAAGAAAGATATTAAAAAAAATGAAGAGAGAATAATTGCGATTAATAAAGAGAAGGAAAAAGAAATTTACAAGTCGCAAATCGAATTCTTTACGAATGTATCTCATGAAATAAGAACACCGTTAAGCCTAATTATTGCACCACTTGAGCAAGCTATTGAAAATTCTGACGGAATGTCTGATTCAACAAAAGACAACTTAAATATTATGAGGAGTAATACGACACGGTTACTTACACTAGTAAATCAATTACTAGACTTCTCAAAAGTTGAAAAGGGTGGTATTCAGGTTAACATGTCGAATCAACATATTCATACTATACTCACATCAGTATACAAACGTTTTGAACCTCTCATAAAGCACAACAAAATCAAATTTGAATATATTAGCGATGATATTCAACTTGAGACCTTGACAGATTACGAAAATCTGACTAAAGCTATCAGCAACTTATTAAGTAACGCAATAAAATACACCAAAAATTATATTGCATTAATTTTTGAGGCAAATTATTCAGATAAGTTCTATAAAATATCAGTAAAAGACAATGGACATGGATTACCAGTAGACGAGGAACAGAATATCTTCAACCCCTTTTACCAAGTAGCCGGACAAAACAAGTCGGGTACTGGCTTAGGGCTCTTTCTGGTAAAATCAATTGTACAAGCACTTGGTGGTAAAATAGAAGTAGATAATAAAACTGGTGTGGGTCTTTCTATCTCAATGGTGCTCCCCAAAAAATCCAAATCTTCCCAATCGGAAACTTCTACAGATAATACGCTTCAAACTATATTTACTCACGAAGAACCCGTAGAAGATATCAATGAAACTACACCATGCTCAGACTCCGATGAAGAAAAACAGACTTTATTGTTGGTTGAGGACGATGAGGAGTTGCTAAACTTTATTCGCAAACAACTAGAAGATGATTATATCATTTTTACAGCACATGATGGAGAAGAAGGATTAAATGTTCTAAAAAAAGAAGAGGTTGATCTTATTATTACCGATTTAATGATGCCGAAGATGGATGGCACTTCATTCTGCAGGATTGTGAAAAACAATTTCATGTGGAATCACATTCCGGTTATTATGCTAACAGCCAAAACAGCGATATTAACAAAGGTTGAAGCATTTGAAATAGGTGCCGATGCTTTTCTTGAAAAACCATTTAATATACAATACCTGGAAACTAGAGTCAGGAACCTACTTGAATCACGTAAATTATTATTCCAAAAGTATACACAAACTCCTTTTTCTACATTAAAGAGTATAGCAGGGAATGAAGCTGATGAAAAGTTTCTTATAGACCTCAATAACGTGATAGAAAACAACTTAGAAAATTCAGATTTCTCAATAAATGATTTAGCAACAGAAATGGGGATTAGTAGTTCGGGACTGTTTTCTAAAATAAAGAAAATATCTGGAGTGACACCCAACAAGCTTATTCAGTCTATGAGACTTAAAAAAGCTGCGGAGCTACTTAGTGAGGGTAAATATAGAGTTAACGAGATTTGTTACATAGTGGGATTCAATAATCCATCATATTTCTCTAAATGTTTTCAGAAACAATTTGGCAAACTACCAAAAGATTATATCAGTACTGACAAAGAAATTGAATAGAATCATCCCCCAATATTAACATTAAAACCTTGTTTCTCAAAGAGAATTCTAATATGCTCAACCTTTGCTTGTGATGGTTTTGAAAAGCCTGTTTCATTATAGTCTCTTCCAAGTTTCTCAAACTTCTTTAAAGCAATATTGTGATATGGCAACAGTCCCACAGCTGAGGGTCCCCTCTTCAATCCACTCACAAAAGCGAGTGTTTCTCTAATATTCTCCTCATCACAATTTACACCCTCTACAAGTGGGATTCTTATCTGGTACTCTTTACTACTATTAGAAATTAAATGAATATTGTAGAGAATTAAATCATTGCTCACACCTGTCCAACTCCTATGCTTCTCGCTGTTCATATGTTTCAGATCATAGAGAAATAAATCAGTGTGTGGTAAAATCTCCTCAATCACTTTACTTTTAACATAACCCGATGTATCAATAGCACGGTGAACACCTGCTTCACCACAACGAATCAAAAGGCTTTTCAGTTCATGATGATGCATCAGTGGCTCTCCACCTGAAAATGTTACTCCCCCACCCGAGTTATCCATTATATGAGTCTCTTTTAAAATCTCATCCATTATCTCATCTTCAGTATAATCTCTACCGCTCATCTCCATTGCTTTAGTAGGACATACTTCTGCACATTTTCCACAAAGCAAACATTTAGAAATGTCTGTTACGATTCCCCTTTCGGAAGTCAAAGTAAGCGCATTCTCAGAGCACACTGCAACACAATTACCGCACCCAATACACTTGCTCCTATTGTAAAGTTTCTCTTTTTTAAATGAAATACTTTCAGGATTATGGCACCAGTGGCATGAGAGAGGACAACCCTTGAAAAAAACAGTTATTCTCACACCTGGACCATCGTTAATGGAGTATCTTTTGATATCAAATAGAAATGGCATCGACTAAAGCTTTAAAAAACTTCGTTTTCAGTACGATCAATAATTTCCTGCTTCAAATTATCATGCAGATCATTAAAATAATCACTGTAACCCGCCACACGCACCATTAAGTCGCGATACTCTTCTGGATTCTTACGTGCCTCTATTAGAGTGGCATTATCCACAATATTAAACTGTATATGATGACCGCCAAGTGAAAAATAGCTTCGGATTAAACTTCCCAACTTGGCAATACTTTCGTCACTACTCAGCAAACCAGGCAAAAAACGCATATTTAATAATGTTCCACCTGATTTTATCTGATCCAGCTTTCCGAGTGAGCGAATAACAGCTGTCGGTCCATGCGTATCAGCACCATGTGCGGGAGAAGTTCCATCAGAGATTGCTTTTCCTGCCAAACGGCCATCGGGAGTTGCTCCCATAACATTTCCAAAGTAGTTATGGCAAGTAGTAGAGAGCATATTCATATGATATTTTCCTCCTTCTTTACCGTTTGGTCTATTATCAATTAAGTCAAACAAATCGTTGTATACCTTAACTGCAATATCATCAGCTTTTGAATCATCGTTACCAAAAAATGGCGTATTGTTGATAATCCGCTGACGTAAAACCTCCTCACCTGCAAAATTTACTGAGATAGCTTTCATTAATTGATCAGTGGTAATGGTTTTATCATCGAAAACATGTTTTTTGAAAGCCGAAAGAGAGTCTGCAACAGTTCCTAGTCCGGTACACTGTATGTAAGTTGTATTGTATCTTGGACCTCCATTATAGTAATCGCGACCCTTTTTAATGCAATCATCTGTTATCACTGAGAGGAATGTTGCTGGAAAATATCTTGCATACATCCTATCTATGTATTGATTTACCCTTATTTTCAGATCTATCACATAACGCAATTGTTTGTAAAAGGCATTATAGAGCTCTTCATATGTAGTGAATTCTCTAGGATCACCTGTCTCGATACCTACTTTTTTGCCAGTTACTGGGTTAATGCCATTGAATAGAGTCACTTCCAATATCTTGGGTACATTCAGATAGCCAGTCAGAAGATATGCTTCTTTACCAAAAGCACCTACTTCTATACAACCACTACATCCACCTTCTCTGGCATCCTCAAGTGATTTTCCAGAACGAAGCATCTGCTGGATATAAATATCCGGGTTAAAAATTGAAGGATAACCATAACCGCGACGAATCACTTTTATGGCAGAGTGAAGAAAGCGATTGGGTGTAACCGAAGAAATATGAACAGAGCTTCCAGGTTGCAAGATATGAAGCTCCTCAATAACTTCAAGCATCAGATATGACACCTCATTTACACCATCAGATCCGTTGGGTTTTACCCCACCGATATTAATATTGGTGAAATCGTTGTATGTGCCGCTTTCGCTTGCAGTTACTCCTACCTTAGGAGGTGCAGGCTGATTATTTACCTTAATCCAGAAACAGCTTATCAACTCCTTTGCTTCCTCTCTGGTAAGGCGACCTGCTTTCAGGTCTTCCTCATAGAATGGTGCCAGATGCTGATCAAAATGACCAGGGTTAAATGCATCCCAACCATTAAGTTCGGTAATAACTCCCAGATGAACAAACCAGTACATCTGTATTGCTTCCATAAAATTACGAGGAGCATGAGCTGGTACTCGTCTACAAACCTCAGCAATCCTTAATAACTCTTTCACCCTTTTAGGGTTCTCTTCATGGCTTGCAATCTCTTCAGCCCTTTCGGCATGGCGCTCACCCAAACGGATCAAGGCATCGCAAGAGAGACTCATTGCTCTCAACTGCTCCTCCTTGTCAATTGCTTCTGGATCATTAAAATAATCTAGCTTGCTAATCGACTCCTCAATCTCATTTTTAAAATCCAGCATACCTTTCTTGTAAATTTTCCCATCCAAACATGTATGCCCTGGAGCTCTCTGCTCCATAAATTCAGTAAAGAGTCCAGCTTCATATGCATCCTTCCACTCATCTGGAACACGACTAAAAATTCTATCACGCTGCGAACGCCCTGTCCAGTATGGAATAACTTCACGACTGTAAGTCTCTATATCCTCGTCACTAATTAAATATCGCTGTTGATCCCTACTATTTAGGACCTTTAAGTCTTCAACAGAATGACAAGTTAATTCTGGAAATGTAGATACAGATTTTGGTTTTTCTCCACGCTCACCAACAATTAATTCATCATCACCAATATATATATACTTCTTATTGCAGATTTCCATAAAATTCATTGCACGCATCATGGGGATAGAATACTTCCCTTCGTTTTGCTTATAAAAAGAAGTTTCTATCAATGCTCTTTCTATTGATAGAGTAGCTGGTGCATTTACACTCTCATTACGTAGTCTGCTAATCCTTTCGTTCATATTAGGTTTTAAATTCTAATTTATATATATATCTGGAAATTACCTGAATGCCTTTTCTCTTTCGCACTCAACATCTTTTATACTCTTTGCAAGAGGCTTACCAAGTATTCGGCTTCCAGTTTCTGTAATCAATATATTCTCTTCGTTTCGAATACCCCCAAAATCTCTGTATTTGTTAACCGCTTCAAAATTGATAAAATCACTATTTATTCCATTCTTTTTCCAATGATCTATAAGTTCAGGAATAAAATAAATACCTGGCTCTATAGTTAACACAAAACCTGGTTCAAGTTTTCTTCCCAGTCGCAGCGACTTTAATCCAAATTGTTTACTTTTGGGCTGACCATCATACCCAACAATCTCCTCACCCAGATTCTCCATATCATGTACATCAAGCCCCATAAGATGACCCGTACCACAAGGAAAGAACAATGCATGAGCACCATTGGCAACAGCCTCTTCTGTATTACCTCTAGTTAAACCAAGAGCTTTGAGTCCATCAAATAAAATGGATCCTACCTGTAAATGCACATCTCTGAAATTTACACCTGGCTGAGCTAATTCAATAGCCTTGTTATGTGCTTCAAGTGTTATTTGGTATATCTCTTTTTGCTTATCTGTAAATTTACCCGATACCGGAAAGGTACTACTCATGTCGCCTGCATATCCAAGAGATGTTTCATAACCAGCATCTAACAGAAACAAATCTCCATTTTTGATATAATTTCCATGATAATGATTATGTAAAAACTGACCATTTATTGTAGCTATTATAGGAAATGCAATATTCCCCCCTGCAGCAAGGGCTACCTCATGCACCTTGGCAGTTACCATTGCTTCGGTCATTCCTTCTCTGGCATAATTCATTGCAGCCAAATGCATGTCGGCAGTCACAGAAACAGCCTTTTCAATCTCTTCAATCTCCTCTTCAGACTTAATATTCCTTTGATTTGCAATAGCCGTAATAAACTCTTTATCAGCTTTTGCATTGGCTTCTGCTACAGAGTAATTTAGAAAACCCTTTAATTTCAGATAATGCTCAGCTCTATAGGGAGGAAGATATTTAATATTGCCAACATCTGTTTTATCAATAATTTTATGAAACTCAGATAAGCTTCCAGTATATTTCACACCCGATCTCTCAGCTATATCTTTTATATCGGGTTGAGAGCCAGTCCAAACAATTGAGTCGATAGTTGGATTATCACCAAAAATATATTCTCGATCTTCATCAATGTCTATTAAAGCTATAAGATTGGGTTTACTGACACCAAAATAATACAAAAAGCTACTATCCTGTCTATAAAAATATGTATTATCGGCATAATTTATGCCACACTCATCATTACCTAAAAACAATAACTTACCGTTACTGAATTCGGCTTTCAGCTTTTCTCTTCTCTTAATATAAACTTCTTTATCAAACAT
>DUUR01000226.1 GCA_012841425.1 Bacteroidales bacterium
GCTAAAAGGCCTTTTGGTTTTAACTATATCTTCCCATGTTTTTTTCTATCCCTAAGCTCAGCCTGTTTAGCATCATTCCATCTGTCAGTAGTTCCGACAAGATAGCCTGTAATTCTTCTTATTCTCTCTATTGGCATCTTTACATAATCATAAAGAATGTCTACCTCTCCAGAGTTACCCAGAAAATGGATTACTATCTGTTTCCATATAGCATATGGAAACCTGGTTCTTCCAGAGTTCACATACGCTAAAAGTTCCTCATCTGTGGGTTCTTTTGCTCCGTCTAAACATTTATAGGCTACCCTCATTCCGTCTATTTCTTTAATTGTGTAAGTATCGTCTGTCTTGTACAATGTTATTTTCCTTTCTTAGTTATTTGTGAGTTAGTCGTTATTCAGCTTACTTAGTTCATGCTCTTCGAAGCAACTAGGCACAAAGCGCCCTAGATCAACTTCATAACGGCCAATATCAGCTTTAACACTTATGATTTTTCCATAGCCTGTTGGCGTTTTAACCCACTCATTAACTTTAAACTTTGGTGCTTTTAATTCCTCTTTACGTTCCCAATGCCAATTGATATTTTGATTAGTAATATACCTCCAGTAACCACTATTCTCAACTAGAGGATTATACACTTTCATAACATCATAATTGCGGGCAGCCTCTCGGGCAATATCTCTTGCTATCCGTAAATCTTCCTCATATCTCGCTAAAGGCATAAATCTGCCACTTTCTAATTGAACAAATACTTTACCTATTAAAATATAAATATCACCATTTCTTAACTCAACTAGTGCACCTTGGTTTAGGCTGCTTTTTTTCATAGTATTCTCTTTCTCCCTTTCTTCTGCGCATTCTGATGTCAACTCTGATTTATTATCGTCAACTTTAAACTTTGCCACCCGTGGTGCCTCCTCTAATAAAATTAACTCGTCTTCCTTGAAAGTTAATGCATAAAGAGGGTCATCTGGGATAAAACCACGAACCACATATCTTTCAAATTCGGGATAAATATGAAATATTTCTCCTATATCTGCACAATCATCAGACGGATAAGATGTTTTTTCCCATAGAATCTTTACCTTGTCACCAACCTTTAATTTTTGCATCTTAGGTTCCTCCATATTTATATTCATTAAAGTGTATATAAGTAATGTGTCTATTGTTCATTAAACTCATCACTCCAATCTAGTGCTTGCCCACAACAGCAACAATATTTTTCCTTAACAACCTCTGGCCATAGCCACCCATTACAACTAGGACAATAATAGTCGTCTCTACCGTAGCTTTCATATTCGCTATCATCAACTATTACTTTCTTAGGTGTCGTCAACTCATCATACTTTTGTGCTTTGTCGATGGCTTCTTGTAGAACTTTTGTGGCGCCATTATCTTCAAAAGTTGTTCTATATGGGTTGTCTTTAACTCTTAACGCTTCTTCATATATTGATTTACTCATTTTCTAAACTCCAATCTATTTTTTGTCCACAGTTAAAACAATGATTTTCATATTTAATTCTATCTATATAATGATTGCAACTACCACAATGATATTCCTCAATGTGTTTTCCTTTAGCATTGACAAAGGAATAAACCTTTACTTTCTTAGGTGTCATCAACTCATCATACTTGTTTACTTTTTCGATGGCTTCTTGTAGAGCTTCTGTGGTGCCAATATCTTCAAAGGTTGTTCTATATGGATTTTCTTTAGCTCTTAACGCTTCTTCATATATTGATTTACTCATTTTCTAAACTCCAATCTATTTTTTTTGTTTTCCCACTTTTTATATAAGTATTTTGGATCTTCTTTATAAATATAAAATTCATTTTTTTCTAGAATCCCGTATGTAAAATACCAAGACGGAAAAGGCGGTCTATCTCCACTATAACTTATTCTCTTATCAAAAATAATAAACTTTATATCTTTACATTTACTAAGTGTTTGTATGAATGAGGCACTTTGAATAC
>DUUR01000227.1 GCA_012841425.1 Bacteroidales bacterium
GGATTTCCAGTTCTTACGACCAAAAAACTTCACCTCAGATCAATTATTCACGAACTATTATGGTTTTTAAATGGAGACACTAACATTAAATACCTAACCGACAACGGTGTTAGGATATGGAATGAGTGGGCCGATGATAATGGAAATCTAGGGCACATATATGGTTATCAATGGCGCTCGTGGCCCGATTATAATGGAGGGCATATTGATCAAATTAGCCAAGTGGTGGAAACAATAAAAAACAATCCTGATTCACGTCGTATATTGGTAAGTTCTTGGAATGTGGGAGATCTCGACAACATGAACCTCCCACCCTGCCATGCATTTTTTCAATTTTATGTAGCCGATGGAAAATTAAGCCTACAACTATATCAGAGAAGTGCAGATATATTTTTAGGTGTACCTTTTAACATTGCTTCTTATGCACTTTTACTAAAGATGATGGCTCAGGTAACAGGGCTAGAAGAAGGGGACTTTGTTCATACCTTTGGCGACGCTCATATATACTTAAATCATCTAGAACAGGTAGATCTGCAACTATCACGATCTCCACGTAATTTACCTGAAATGAAAATAAATCCTGATGTTAAGGATATCTTTAGTTTCAGGTATGAAGACTTCGAACTGGTTAATTATGATCCACATCCACATATTAAAGGTGAAGTTTCAATATAAATTTAAGACTTTAAGTTTTCAGAGAAAGTCAAAATTTAATGAAGATTTATATTTAAGGAAATCTTGAGATTTATTGTTAGGTCTCAATTTACAGGTAAAGTTTTGTTTTATTTGTTAAGTCTCAATTTAATATAGAAGTTTTGAAATGATAAAAGAGCAAAAAGCTGAGGTAGCTATTATTGTGATAGTAGACCAGAACAATGGTATTGGTAAAGATGGCGATTTACTTTGCCATCTTCCCAACGATCTAAAGCACTTTAAAAAGATTACCACGGGTCACACAATCATTATGGGTAGAAAAACATATGAATCTCTCCCCAAAGGTGCTTTACCAAATAGAATAAACATTGTTATTACATCAGATAACGCAGATAATTATCCTGGATGTATTGTTGCTCGATCTGTCGACGAAGCAATATTATTGACAAAAGACAAAGAGAAAGTTTTCATAATTGGAGGTGGAAAAATATATAGCTCAACTCTTCACCTTGCCAATAAATTATATCTTACACGTATCCATCATAAATTTAAAGATGCAGACACCTTTTTTCCCGAAATAGATTTTAATAATTGGGAGTTAATTGAAGAGGAGAAACATAAAGCAGATGATAAGCATCTATATGACTACTCGTTCACAACCTTTATAAAGAAAGAATAAAACTAACTACACACATCCAATTAATTCGTCAATAGCAGGAAATCAGTTATTTGTATTAATAATTATTCAGCAGATATGAAATTAGCATACTCAATATTTTTTATGATCTCGGCAATTAATCTTTTTGCAAACAATGAAGCTACTCATAAAGCAGTTCTGAATTCCGAGTTTATTTATTTACAGGATGATGTTACATTTCCTAGTTGTCACGCTTCAACTATAGTTGAGACAAGTGATGGATTGGTAGCTGCGTGGTTTGGTGGACAATACGAGCGACATCCCGATGTAGGAATCTGGGTAAGCAGAAACATTGATAATAATTGGACAAAACCCGTTGAGGTTGCAAATGGTGTACAGCATTCAGAATTGAGATTTCCTACATGGAACCCTGTTCTATTTAACTACGGCGACGAACTTTTTCTATTTTACAAAATCGGACCTTCACCACAGGATTGGTGGGGAGCGTTTATGACTTCAAATGACAATGGTAAAACATGGTCAAGATCCATTAGATTGCCCAAAGAAATATTAGGTCCAATAAAAAACAAACCCGAGCTCTTAAGTAATGGCGACCTCATTTGCCCCACAAGCTCCGAGCATGATGGATGGCAAGTGTATATGGAGTTCACTAGCGATAGAGGTAAAACATGGGAACGCACAGATCCAATAAATGACGGAGTTGATATCCTTGCAATTCAGCCAAGTATACTTAAACATCCTGGTGGAAGACTTCAGATTTTATGCCGCAGTATAAACAAAAAGATACTAACTGCTTGGTCCGAAGATAATGGCAGAACATGGAGTGAATTGCTACCGATAGATTTACCTAATCCAAATTCTGGAACAGATGCAGTTACACTAAAAGATGGAAGGCACGTTTTGGTCTATAATCATATAGAACCACATGCCGACTGGGGTAATAGAAATATCTTGAATGTTGCTATATCAAATGATGGTTTAAATTGGGTGGAAGCAGTTTTATTGGAGAACGACGAAGACACAAAAGGTGAATACTCATATCCTGCAGTTATTCAAACCGAAGATGGAATGATACACATTACATATACCTGGAATAGAAAACTGATTAAATATGTTGTTATCGATCCAACAAAAATAATATCTGGCGGAAAATCATAATATACAAACCAAGTAAAACACTTCATCAAAAGACTCATTATTTGATTAACTTTGTTAGATATCATCATTTAAGTAAACATAAATATGAACATAGATAGAATTACAGAGATTGACGATAAAACACTTAATGCTCTTCAACAATTCATACCAGAGTTAACTAACGAGATAGACAGAGTTCCATCAAAAGAAGATCTAGAGAACGTAGTGAGTTCGCCAAATAATTATCTATTTGTAGCAGAAGAGGAAAATGAAATTATAGGCACTCTCACTTTAGTGTTTTACCGCGTTCCGTCGGGCATTAAAGCCTGGATTGAAGATGTTATAGTGAGTGACAAAGCACGTGGCAAAGGGGTTGCCACTGCATTAATATGGCATGCCATTAACATAGCACGTGAAAACAAGGCACAAAAAGTAGACCTCTCTTCAAGTCCTTGGAGAGAGGCCGCTAATAATCTATATGTAAAATTGGGATTCGAAAAAAGAGATTCCAATATGTATAGGCTCTATATCTAAGGCAGTCGATATACAATACTATTAATATTCATACCTGCACCAACCGAAGCCAAAACTATATTATTATTACTAATTATACGATGCTCCTCCAATTCGTTACGCGTTAGCAAGTCTAGTAGTGTTGGCACAGTTGCAACCGACGAGTTGCCTAACCATGATATAGTCATTGGCATAATAGACTCAGGCACCTCTCTTATGCCATATAGCTTAAATAGTCTATACAGTATTGCATCATCCATTTTACCATTAGCTTGATGAATTAAAACTTTATCAATTTCAGTAATGTTCATATTCAATTTATCTAGCCCTGCCTTAATTGCTTTAGGAACATTTTCTAAGGCATATTGATATAAACGACGACCATTCATTTTAAGGTAATAATCACCTTTCTTTGCTAATTCAGCATTATATGAGTAACCCATCCTAAGCATATATGCATAATCCAAGGCGTCACTTCTAGTGGTATGGCCAAGTATACCAACTGGAGTATCACTTTCTCTAGCTTCCATAATTGCTGCACCTGCTCCATCAGCATATATCATACTATCACGATCGTGTGGATCCGATATACGTGATAAAACGTCTGCTCCTACAACAAGAATTTTCTTAGCATCCCCCGATCGAATGTAATAATCGGCCTGAATTACTGCCTGAACCCATCCTGGGCAACCAAACAATAAATCATATGCAACGGCACCAGGGTTTTCTATTCCTAGTTTGTTTTTTAAACGAGCTGCCATAGTAGGCAAAATGTCAATAGCAATATTATCAACACTTGTTTCACCAAAATTATGTGCAAAAATTATATAGTCTAACTCTTCTTTATCTATGCCCGCAGCTTCAATAGCCCTTTGTGAAGCAATTAGTGCTAAGTCGCTTGTAGATTCATTATCCTCAGCATATCTTCTTTCAGCTATTGTTGTAATCTCTTCAAACTTTTTTGTTATATCGTCATTAAGAGTTGGCAATTTTTCTCCAGTTGAGTCATAAAACTCATAAGAATGAAAATGCTCATTCTTAATTTGTTTAGTTGGAACGTAACTGCCTGTACCTGTAAAAACACTATATATTTTACTCATGTATATTTATGTTGATAATTTAACAATCAATTCTTCATGTAGACAAAGGTATGAAATATAATTAATTAAAATCACCTCACCATAGTCAATGTAGTATAAACAAAGAATATACTAAAAAGTTGACAAAAGTTAATAAATTACTACGTTCTCAATCGTTAGAAAGATCTTCAAATAATTCAAGATCAAAATATGTAGCAGCTGCTGTTATATGATCAAATATATCAGAAACAATAGCCTCATACTCCACCCATACTGTAGTTGCAGTAAAAAAGTAAAGCTCTAAAGGCATACCCTTTTCATTTGGTTGCAACTGCCTCACTATAAGCAATAACTCCTTATGAACATGTGGATGATTTTTCAGATAGTTATATATGTACTGTCTAAATAGTCCTATATTAGTTAAATTACGTCCATTAATCAAGAGAGATTTATCTACAGAGTGCTCTTTATTATATTTTTCTATTTCTATAATTCTACTCTTCACATGATCCGAAATATATTCAATCTTCTGTAAATTTTCAATCTCTTCAGGCCTCACAAACCTTATTGTGCCCTGTTTTATATGTACCGATCTTTTTAACCTTCTCCCCCCTATTTCCTGCATACCGCGCCAATTCTGAAAAGAATCTGAAACAAGAGCATATGGAGGTAACGTAGTAATTGTTTTATCGAAGTTCCTCACTTTTACTGTTGTAAGGGTTATCTGTATAACGTCACCATCGGCACCATATTTTGGCATAGTTATCCAGTCGCCAATTCTCACCATATCATTTGCACTCACTTGCAAACTAGCTACAAAACCTAATATAGAATCCTTGAAGATAAGCATTGTTATGGCCGA
>DUUR01000228.1 GCA_012841425.1 Bacteroidales bacterium
ACTGATACTGGGGATCAACTTGGAGACTTCATCAACAGTGGTAAGGCATTAGCAATTATTGGAGGTATATTTATATCTATTGCGATTGCGTTTATAGTTGGTTCTCTGATAATGTATTTATCAAGAATAATCTTTTCATTTAATTATAATAAAACCTTTAAATTTTTAGGAGCACTTTGGGGAGGGGTGGCACTTACAGCCATCACCTATTTTGCGATATTTAAAGGATTAAAAGGTAGTGTACTGGTATCTGAAGGATTCATTACTTTTCTTGATAATAACATGAGTACTGCTCTTTTATACACTTTAATAGGGTGGACAGTAGTAATGGGTCTATTACAGCATATTTTCAGAGTTAATATACTAAAAATTATTGTTCTTTCGGGTACTGCTGCTCTTGCAATGGCTTTTGCAGGAAACGACCTTGTTAACTTTATTGGTGTATTTATGGCAGGATTTGATTCATTTCAAATAGCTCAAGGGGTAGCTGCTTCAGGAGGTGATATTAGCACTCTTTACATGGGTAGATTATCTGAGCCTGTAGTTGCAAATGTCGGCTGGCTAATTGGTGCCGGCGTAATAATGGTTTCGGCTCTTATTTTTTCTAAAAAATCGCGTTCTGTTTCAGAAACAGAAGTAAATCTATCTCGAAAAGGTGAAGGAGTTGAACGATTTTCTTCATCACCCCTATCTCGTTCTATTGTTAGAGGTAGTTTAATTGTAAGCAAGTCAATTGGTAGTATTACTCCTGCACCAGTAAAGAATTTTATAAATAATAGATTTGAGCCAATTGAATTAGAGAACAAAGCATCCTTTGACTTAATCAGAGCTTCAATAAATCTAACGGTGTCTGCACTTCTTATTTCTCTGGGTACATCTCTAAAATTACCTCTTTCTACAACTTTTGTAACTTTCATGGTTGCCATGGGTAGTTCGTTTGCAGACCGTGCCTGGGGGCGTGAAAGTGCTGTATATAGAATTAACGGAGTGTTAACAGTTGTAGCAGGGTGGTTAATGACTGCACTAGTAGCATTTACATTTGCATTACTTGTAGGTTTATTCCTTATGTGGGGAGGAAAAATAGCAATCGTTATAATGATGGCTATAGTTGCTTTCATGTTAATTAAATCGGGTAGACTTCACACTAAACGTAAAAATAAAGAATTACAGCAACAGCAGATTCTGTCAAGTAAAGATCAGCTTATTAATTCATGCAATAACGAAGTGCATATTGTAATGGATAAAACAATATCGGTATTCAGAAGAGTTATTGACGGTCTTAAAGATGAGAACAGAAAATCTGTAAAAAAGGCAATGGCTGAGGCAAATGAACTTTATTCAAGATACAAAGATAAAAGAGATTATGAGGTTGTGCCAACACTCGAAAGCATACAGTTAAATGCACTTGAACTTGAGCAAGAGTATGTTCAATTAGTGGATTATTCCTATGAGATTACAAAATCGCTTAAAGCCATCACTGAGTCTACATTTTCATATATTGATAATAATCATTCAGCCTTCTCGAAAGAGCAGATTGATGATTTAAAAACAATATTCCATACACTAACTGAAGTATATGCCGGATATATTAAAATGGAAAAAACTAATGATTACACTAATTTTGATCAGGTGCTAAATCTTAGATTAACCATTTTAGATTTATATGCAAAGATGACCAAACGTCAGATTAAAAGGGTTAAAGACGGACAGTCTAGCACGCGTAGCAGTATTCTGTTCTTGAACCTTGTAAATGAATCTAAGATTGTAACGTTGCAATCTGGTAATTTAATGAAGACCCATAGGAGCTTTAAATTGCAAGCAGCAAAATCTGGAGGCAATTATGTTGATTCGCAATCTTTAATTAAAAATGCTACATTGAACTAAACATAAAATTATTTGACACAAAAAAACGTCCACTCTTAGTTGAATGGACGTTTTTTATTGGTTTAATTATCTATTTTTGATGAAGATTGATATTAATAATTTGGTTCTTTACCGGGTCGACAACTAATGTGATTGGTTCGTAAGATATTAGTTCAACAACCATTTCATAATTACCTGGTTTCACATTATATACCGAGAAGTTACCATCGAGGTCTGAGTAATATTTTTTACCATCAACTACAATAGTTGCCCCTGCTAAAGTCTCGTTACTTTTTTCATCTTTAACAACACCGAAGATCTGCATAGCTGTAACATTTTCAACTGATGATATTGATTCAATTTCATTTGTCTTAGCGCTTTTTTTACTGTCGGTATCGGCAGAAGCAGAAATTGAAACAAAAAGTGATAGAGTAAGAATAAATAAAGTTTTCATATGATAATATTTTATTTTGTTAGTTTAATTACCACAAATATAGACACATATAGACTAATAAACGGTTACGTTTTGGTGAAGTTATTGTTAAGTTTCTGTAGAATCGAATTAATATTCTTTTTCATCAACCAACGTTCCATTCTCATCCCACATACGCCAAATACCCTTTTTATCTCCGTTTTTATAATTCATTTCGTACCGTTGTGTGCCTAATTCGTCCCAAATACGCCATGTTCCGTGTTTATTGCCATTGAGGTACTCAGCTTCTGATATAAGTTGACCAGAGAAGTCGTATGAACGCCATATGCCATGCAATTTGCCATCTTTATAAGAACGAACCTCCTGAGGTTTTCTATTGTCGAAATAAACGATATACGGACCATCAGTTAGTCCATTTTTAATTTGCATTTCGAGTTTAAGTGTTTTGTTGTCGTAATATTCCCTGTAATCACCGGTATACAATTCTGTCTGATTTCTATCACGATAATAAATACCATCTGTCTGAAATATTTGCATAGATTTCTGGGACTCTTGTGCAAATAATATGAATACCGCTGAGAGCAGAAAAATTATTGTACTCAATTTCTTGTTCATAAAATCATCAATTAAAATTAAACGTACAAAAACAAAAATATAAAAAAGTGTCCGAATATATAATCTGGACACTTTTTTGAAATATTATTTAGTACTTGTGAATAAAATTAGAATTCGTAGTTCGTCCAGCTGAATATATCCGTTGCACAACCAGTGTTTGCTTCCTCTTCAGTTAGAATTGCAGCACCATTTAATTTTAGACCGCTTAAAGGAGTAGTAAGTTTACTAGTAATGCTGATAGTTGTTGAAGGATCTCCTGCTCCTTTACCATCATTAACATCAACAAGATCCTTAGCTTGCCCCTGGCCAATTACCAGTGCATTCTCAATAACTGCTTTTGCACCGCGGCGCACTTTAATAACATCATGCATATAATAACCTTCTGCAGTACTTGCGTCAAGACGAAGATCAATTGTCATGTTTTTAACTGTGAAGTCTGACTGTCCTGTTTGATCAGGATTATTACCATCTAGGTTTCCATCTGCCTCAATTCCGCGAGGATCTGATTCTGAGCTCACAAACCCAGGCTCCCAAATTCCGTAAGCATTTTCAAGGGTTCCGCTATATCCTTGTGTGAAGTCGAACATATCATCATCGGAGTTTACAACCAAAAGGTTCTTAACATTAACAGATCCTCCAAAAAACTCGATTCCATCGTCTGCCCCATAAGGTATGAATACATTTTCAATTTTAGTGCCGTTACCTACACCGTTAAGAGTAAGACCATTATGCTCTACATCAGCGTCAGAGCGTGCACCCGTATATTCAAGTTTCAGGTAAGTAATTGAACCTGAGTTGTCACTAACGTTAGTTCCACCATATTTGTAATCAGCATTAATTTCAGTTGTACCGATTTCACCACCAGAAAGAGGTGCTTTACCATTGATGATAAGTCCACCCCAGTGACCCTGTTCTGCATTGTTTTTATCTGCAGTTATTGTTACTGGTTCTGAAGCTGTGCCTGCTACATTTATTTTACCTCCCTGCAATACAAGAATGTAATTTTCAAAACCTTGTTTTGCTTTAATAACAGTTCCTGCCGGAATATTTAAGGTTCCACCTTCTTCAATAATAACCGGTCCGGTTATTAAATATTCAACTGTTTTGTCAAGATTCTTCACTCCATTGATTGAGCCCACCAGATTTTTGTCTTCTTCGTCTGTTTTGTCAATCGGACCCGATTCATTGTCACATGATGTTAACACTAAAAGTGTTGACATCGTTACTAGCATCATTAAACTAAATAAAAACTTTTTCAT
>DUUR01000229.1 GCA_012841425.1 Bacteroidales bacterium
CAACTATCTCAATACAGAGCGTGTCTTCCATATTGGTGGCTTTTATGATGTCTGTTAAAGTGAGTTTATTTAAATCTTTAACCATATTAGTTAAAATGGAGCTTTCTCCATTTGCTATGCGCTCTAACACCATTCTGTGAATAGCTAAACCTGATGCTTCGGTTTCTAAACATCCTTTTTTGCCACAATGACATAGTAATTCATTGTCGAAAACTGGGAAATGGCCAAACTCGCCAGAAAACCCCGATTTTCCATAATAAGGCTTACCATCAATGATAATACCCATTCCAACTCCCCAAGATATATTTATAAAAATAACATTTTGCTCGCCATCAACAGCTCCTTTCATATATTCACCAAAGGCCATTGCGCGTGTATCATTGTCTATACTTACATTATAATTTAATCTTTTTGATAGAGTTTCACTTACAGGTCTTTCACTGAAATAAAAACTACTATAGCTATAGCCCGATTCTGGATTGACTCTTCCTGAAATATTTAAATTTATGTTGAATATTTTTTGTTTCCGCTCTCCTGTTCTGTCTATAAAGCTTTGAATATAATCGCATAACTGATCTAATGAATCAGGTGTATTCTCATAAGTATATGAAATTCCAAACTGTTTCTCTACAATATTACCTGTGAAATCCATCAAAGCAATGTGTAGATGGTGTCGTGTCATATCAACACCAACAAAATATGCAGACGTAGGATTTAGTCCATATACAATAGGATGTCTACCTCCAGGAGTATGTACTTTTCCAAATTCCGTTATTAGTCCTTGCCCCATTAATTCGGTAATGAATTTAGTAATAGTGGGAACACTCAAATCCAATACCTTCGATAGTTCAGAGATTGTGTCGTTGCCCGTTGAAATAAAGTGCGTTATAATATCTTTCTTAATCTGAATGTTTTTTGGGCTTTTATCGCTTTTAAAGAAAAGATTTTTTACCATGACATTATGTTTTATAGAATAACAAAAAATAATCCAACTTATATAAATATATTTACTAGGGTAACAAAATTACAAAAAAAATTGATTAATCAAAGATTTAATAGTTATTCATTCACCTAACCTAATTAAAACATATTCACCATGTTCCCATTTTGTATTTAATTGAAAATATAAACTATCATATTCCGTTCACTATCATTCCATTTCTCTCATTGCTATTCTTAAGTTAATAACCAGATTACATCAAAAACAACTATTCAGTTCTATTTTCTAAAAGCTCGAGAATGGGTTCATCAATTCATATTATTAGAAAAACTATATCGCTGCATTGTTTGTTGATTTATTAATAATTGAATTAGAACAAAACACTTTAAATATTAGAAACGTAAAGATGTTTCATTCAAATAGTGATTTAGAATTATTTAATAATCAAAAATAAGATGATATGAAAATGGCAATAGGCATTATTTTTATTATTGTAGCCCTATTATTAGCTTACTTGGGTATAACAGGATTACAAGAAAGTACAACAGCAGTTAATTTGCTAGGGATTGAATTAAGAGCCGAAGATAGTGGAGCTAAACAGGTAGCAATTATAGAACTTATTGGAGCAGTTATTGCCTTCATAGGGGGCATTTACTTACTTAGCTCAAAAAAGCGATGAAGCCTTTTATATAATATCAGAAATATTATTAATTATAGTGAGGTAATACTTTAGCTAGTAAAAGAAAATGAGATTTAAGCTACTTAAAGAGTACCCAGAGTCGGGATCGAACCGACAAGGACTTGCATCCATTGGTGTTTGAGACCAACGCGTCTACCAATTCCGCCATCTGGGCATTTTTGTTTTTATAGAAAAGTGAGTGCAAAAGTACACATATTTTTGGTATTACAAAATGTTTTATTCTTTTATCTCACTTTTAAGACTCATTTTACTATATAAATA
This sequence comes from Bacteroidales bacterium, assembly GCA_012841425.1. Lineage (GTDB taxonomy): Bacteria > Bacteroidota > Bacteroidia > Bacteroidales > Dysgonomonadaceae > Proteiniphilum. The sequence continues at coordinate 1,902 of DUUR01000229.1, forward strand.
TATATAGTATACATCATATTTTTTCTTATCTTTAATGTTGAAATGTATATATACCATATTGTGATATATTATTGTACATAAAAGCATGTAGTTGTAACTGCCAAGGTAGCTAACTATTTTATGAAATATTTGATAATTAAAAAACACATATATAATATTGATAATGAATAATAATAACTATTGTATAATAATGAGCGGCGGAGTAGGAAGTCGCTTCTGGCCTTTTAGTAAGGAGGATAAACCTAAACAATTTCTGGATTTCTTTGGCTCCGGAAGATCACTACTTCAAAGTACATATGATCGTTTTAAAAAGATAGTTCCAGCAGAGAATATCTATATTGTAACAAATGATGCATATGCCGAAATGACTATTAAGCAGTTGCCTGAACTTACAGCCAATCAGCTTCTTTTAGAACCAATGAGGCGTAATACGGCTCCTGCAATTGCATTTGCAACGTTTAGAATTAAAGCTGTAAATCCACAAGCAAATATTATCGTGGCACCATCTGATCATCTGATTTTGAGGGAGGATGAATTTGTAGCTGATATGCAGAAAGGGCTCAAATTTGTAAAAGAAAATCCCGTTTTGTTAACTTTAGGCATTACTCCAAGCAGACCCGAAACTGGATACGGATATATTCAGGTTGATGATGAAGAGAAGAGTGGAATACATAAGGTAAAAGCATTTACAGAGAAACCTAATCTAGAGCTTGCAACCAAATTTATAGAAAGCGGTGAGTTTGTATGGAATTCAGGCATTTTTCTTTGGAATGTAAATACCATTTTAGAGGCATTTGAAAAATACCTTCCCGATATTAGTAACAAATTTAAGGAAGGTGAAAAGCTTTTTAATACAACATCCGAGAAGAAATTTATTGATGAGAGTTTTCCATTTTGTCCAAACGTATCTATAGATTATGGAGTTATGGAAAAAGCAGATAATGTTTATGTTAATATCTCAAACTTCGGTTGGAGCGATTTAGGAACTTGGGGTGCACTACATGAAGTTTCGGAACAAGATAAAAACAATAATGCCAACTTAAATTGCAAAACACTTTTTGTTGAAAGTAGTGATAATATAGTTGCCATGAACGAAGATAAACTTGTAGTATTACAAGGGCTTAATGGTTATATTGTTGCAGAATCTGATAATGTTCTTCTTATCTGCAAAAAGAGTGAAGAGCAACGAATAAAACAATTTGTTACAGATGTGAAATTTCGTTTTGGCGATGAGTTCGTTTAGTAAATTGCAGACAGGCTAGTCGTATTAACTAGCAACTAGTTCCAAAAAATAAAGAGTCCGGTATTTAATGCCGGACTCTTTAATTTTATACATGATTGTCTGTTTCGACTTTTTATTTAATCTGTGTATTTTACAATAAACATATTAAATGAGTTAGGGTCTAAGTCAACATCAATCTTTGTGCCAGTGATAGTCTTAAAAGAAGTCTTTGGAAGTATTGCTTCTGGATTATCAAGGCTGTTCTCAAGATCTTTATCTCCCGAAAGAACTGTATATTCAAGAGCTGGTTGTATTCTCATCTTTCTTTTTAATCCTTCTAGGCTAATATTAATGTTTTTCAGCTCTTCAGATGCATTACTCAATTTTATAATAATTTCCTTCTTATCAGTATCTATTACAGATGAGGCATATAAACCTTCCTGCCCTGTAAGTGGCTTTTTATTCCATGTAATTGGTAATACATTTGTTCCACTATTATGAGCGTAAATTTTCTGTACATAATAGTTAGGTGTGCGAGCAACACGAAGATTATCAAACCAAATTAGATCAGGGCGCCACTGCCATGCATCTACATGTGCTAATAGGGGTGCATATGTAGCCATATGTACTATATCTGCATTTCTTTCCAATCCAGTCATAAATGCAGCCTCAGTTAAAGCAGATTCCAGATTGTTTTTCCTGTTTTGATGGTGACTAGCATACTCTCCTGCAAATACTTTTGGTCCTTTACGGTCGTACGAGTCATAGCGATCTGCTTGATCAAGAAACCACTCTGGCGAGCGATAGTAATGCTCATCTACCAAATCAACCTTCAATCGTTTCATCTCAGGCCATAAATATTCAAAATCTTCTCCTTCAGCTTGAGGTCCTGAGCTTCCAATGATTTTTATCTCTGGATATTTTGCACGAATTGCTTCAATAAATTTCTCTAATCTAGCAGGATATTCTGGTCCCCACTGCTCATTACCTATACCGATAAACTTCATGTTAAATGGTTCGGGATGACCCATTTCTGCTCTTATCTTTCCCCACTCAGTGGTTATGTCACCGTTTGCAAATTCAATAAGATCTAGTGCATCTTGAATGTAATCACCCAGCTCTCCAACAGGTACATGGCAATGTTCTCCATCGTTCTGATATTGACAAGCTAGACCTGCATTAACAACTGGAAGTGGTTCAGCTCCCATATCTTCAGAGAGAAGAAATAGTTCGTAGAAGCCCATTCCATATGTTTGGAAATAATCAGGGAATAGTCGATGTGCAAAAGTATAATGCCATCTATTTTCGTTCAAAGGACGATTTTCAACCTGTCCAATCGATTTCTTCCAATCGTAGCGAGTTTCCAAATCTGTTCCTTCCACTATACAACCTCCAGGAAATCTAAATAATCCTGGATTTAGCTCGTCAAGAGCTTCAACAAGATCACGTCGTAGTCCGTTCTCCCTTCCTTTCCAAGTGTCGGTAGGAAAAAGAGAGATGTGCTCTAGGTCAAGTGAACCTTCTGATGTAAGAAATATACGTAAAGATGCTTTCTCTTCCTCTTTTGGGGAAGTCAAAACAACCTCATGTTTTTTCCACTCATTGGATGTTATTTCCAATTCCTTTCTTTCAAAAGCGTTGTTTTCTGCATCAATAAATTCAATACGTATTTTTTGTGTTGTATTATTGTTTACAGTTCTTGCCCACACAGAAAAGCGATAAGTTGCATCTTTCTTAAGGCCAATTCCACGGAACCCCTCATTCTCAAGTCCAGTATGCTTATGACCATGTCCTGCGTTACTTAAACGAACATAGTTAGGGTTTCTGTCAAAAGGTCCGTTCTCGTTTTTTACAGTTACGTTTCCAAATGTTTTCCATCCCATTAGCGACTGTGGAAAATCAAATGAGCGGTTTTTTATAAGTTCCGCATAAAGTCCACCGTCTGCACCGAAGTTAATATCTTCGAAAAACAATCCATACATATGAGGCTGAACTTCAGCTCCAACCTTATTTACATTAACAACAAGTTCATAATTCTGTTGTTGTGCAAAGATGCTAATTGAAAGACTAGCTAGTACAAAAATTAATAAATACTTCTTCATTTCTATCTTTTGATTTAAATGGTGTTTACTTAAATATTGGTCATGTTTTGGCCATACTTTGTTCGTACCTGGCTCGTATGTTGTTCGTATATTGTCCTTTTACAAAAGAGCTATATAAGGATTATATAAGTACTATATATGAGTATTTCAGGAGTATGGGCTGTTTCAAGGAGTTGGAATAATTGGTTTAATGCTACCATCTGCATTAAATTCCATTCTATCCATACAAACCTCTCTGTGAAATCCTGCTGAATCTCCCCATTTGATACCTTCGGGACGGAAGAATCTATGGTAAACAATATACCACTCATCCTTACCTTCAACTTTTAGGGTTGAGTTATGTCCTGTACCCCAAATACCGTCATCTGAACGTTTTGTTAGGATAAGATTGTTCTCTGGAATGTTAAGTGGTCCAGTAGGAGAATCGGATGTTGCATATCTAACTCTGTAATCTTCACTTCGCGTATCGTTTTCAGACCAAAGGAAATAATAGATCCCCTCTCTATAGAAAAGATGAATTGCTTCACGGAAAGTACCATCTGCAGGGGTCATTACTTTTATTGTATTTTCTTTTAACGATATCATATCATCATTTAATTCGGCCAATGCCATGTAGCCATTTCCCCAGTAAAGGTAGTTTTTACCTGAGACTGGATCATAGAATGCATCGGGGTCAATCTCTTGTCCTCCGTTAACACCTTCTGGTTTAATATCGATAAGAGGGTGACCTATGTCCTCAAAAGGACCTGCTGGGTCATCTGATACAGCTACACCAATCTTTTGAGCTGCTGTAAAATAATAGTAGTATTTATACTCGTTATTTACTTTTTTCTCAATAATACATGGCGCCCATGCATTTCTGTTGGCCCATGTTACATCCTTTTGTAGGTCTAATATAACCCCTTCATCTTTCCAGTCGACAAGATTATCGGATGAAAAAGTTTTAAAATAAGTACCCGACCATCCATGATAGCCATCACTTGTGGGGTAAATATAATATCTGTTGGTTTTATTTGAATACATAGCGTATGGATCAGCATAATATCCTTTTAATACGGGGTTTGAGATATTTCTCATATAATTCTCAGGTTTCCCCCATTTTTGAATAATAGCATCTAGCTCATCCTGTGTAATTGGAATAATAGATCCATGACGTGGTTTAAAATCCATCGATATCTCATCATCTATTATATCGAAATTCATCAGATCTGTACTCTCTGTAAATTGATATACTCCTTTCATATAAACATCATACATCAAAATATAGGTGTCTGAATTAATCAATTTAAATAAACTAGAACCCTCTACCGCTTCATTTGTTTGCTGCTTATAGTCGTCATATTCAGTCCATTCGCCCGATGTTAGAGAGTGTGTGGTTGCCAGTTTAATTCCGTTGCCATCACCTTCAGTTTTGTAAAACATATAAAAAATGTCATCCTTTAGCACAATATCTCCATCGATGCATGATTTGCCGTTTTTAGGAAGAAAAAGTGGCTTTGGTTCTCCGATAATATCTGTAAAATCCTCATTGGCATAAGCATAATATATTATATCTACTCCATCACCGTGTAGCATCGACCAGTATATCATATATTTTTTTGCCTCTGGGTCATAAACGGTTTGTGGAGCCCATACTCTTTTTAGATCCTCCTGTCCCTCATATTTTTCTTGAATATTAATAATACTGGAGTCCCAATTTATTAGATCTGTAGATTTAAGCATTACAAATGCACGGTTAGACGTCCACCCTTTACTAGATGTCATATCTGTTACTACCATATAAAACGACTTGCCATCTTCGGTACGTAGTATATGGGGATCCCTAACTCCACCTGTAGAGCTTATATCTTTTGACTCTATTATTGGTTTATTATTGTTGATAGTAAAATAATTGTAGGCATCATTACTTATAGCATATCTAACAGCTTCCTCCTCTACCCTGTTGCCAGTGAAATATGCAAAAAGATATGCCACATAGTTATTATCAGCAACTGATTCAGATAATAATCTAGCTTCTACAATCTTTGCTGTTTTACTTCCTGGCATAGCTTCAAACTTTACGTTAAAGTTCTTTTCGTTTATCAAATCTTCAGGTATTTGAATAATTGCAGTTTGCTGCTCCATTCCTTTAAAACCTGTAAGTGA
>DUUR01000230.1 GCA_012841425.1 Bacteroidales bacterium
CATATTGCAATAGTTTTAACCTTATTGCTGCTTATCATGATAATCAACAGGTTTATGAAAGTAGAAACTTGGAGTGAGACAAAATACATATTCCTAATCTGTATTATCAGTAATGCCCTTGCAATGTTTGTTTTTATCAGAAGTTTTGTAATTGCAAGAATTAAAAAATAATGCAGAAAGCTATTATCCGAATAAGGATTAATTCAACGCGTAGGAGTAAAAATTGATGCGACCTGTTGATAAGTGAAATATGGCTATACAAAAAAAGAGCTGCCCTTAATGAGCAGCTCCCTGAATTTATATAAGATTTTAATAAAATCTATTTCGCAATTCTATCAAGCCATTTCACCATCGCCAGCATTGTAATCATGGAGATGAGACATGCAACTACGAATACCATCCAAGTTGCCGACATTGAGAATGTGGTATAGAAAATTGCACCAATAAACAATAGGCTGTTACCAATTGCTGTAGCACCTAGCCATGCACCTTGCATAATTCCCTGATATTTGGGGGGTGCAACTTTTGATACAAATGAAATTCCGAGTGGGCTAATAAATAATTCAGCTACTGTAAGAATAAAGTATGTGCCAATTAGCAACCATGGTGTAACACGCATTTCATTAGCTAATCCACCCATAGAGTCAACTTCGGCTTTTAATGGTAACCCCATTGATCCAATAGCCATTACAGCATATGCTGCCGCAGCAATGCCCATACCAATTGCTATCTTTTTGGGAGTAGAAGGTTCTTTTCCTTTAGCTCTTAACCAGCCAAAGAAGCCTACAATGATGGGCGTTAAGAATACTACAAAGAAAGGATTAATGGACTGGAATATTTCAACACCTTGAAGTGTTGAGAAGCCCAGATTTATTTTTATCTGACTAAGATCTGTATAATCTTTTGCAAAATATGTAAGTGTTAGTCCGTTTTGGTGGAACGAGAACCAGAAGAAAATAACCACTGCAAATACTGCAAATAGCGCATAAAGTCTCTGTTTTACCTCTTTTATATCCATCTCTGCAACAGGTTCGCCATTTTCTGATGCAACTTTTTTGTTTGCAGGATCAGGGAATCTGTTCTTGTTTACCATATAGATAACTAAAGATATCAACATAGCTATAATAGCAGCTGCAAAAGCATAATGGAAACCAGTTGTAAATACATTCAAGTATTCATTGGCAAAAGTTGCTATGTCTGTTTGTCCAACCTCTGCGGCTAATTGCTGAAGTCTGGCAGTTCCATCGGCAGTAATTGTGTTTCCTAGAAATTGATGTATAAGGTCTGGCAAGTCGGCAATGTATTCAAAACCATTTTTCTCAACCCACCAGTTTCTTATGCCCATAGCAAGAAATGGAGCGAAAATTGCGCCCACGTTTATGAACATGTAGAACAACTGGAACCCCGAGTCGCGCATTTTACTATACTTCGGGTTGTCATACATTTGCCCAACCAGTGCCTGCAAGTTACCTTTAAATAGTCCGTTGCCGAGTGCTATCACAAGTAGGCCAAAGCAAGTTAATGCAAGCATTAAACCATATCTGTCGGCCGGAATAGGTGTTGGTGTTGGTATAGCTATAATAACATAACCCACAGCCATTAATACCAGTCCGGTCATAATAACACCTTTGTAGTTGCGGGTTTTGTCAGCTAGTAATCCACCAACAAGTGCAAGCAGATATATTGAAGCATAAAAGATTGAGTAGATGACACCAGTTTGGGTTTCATCTAGGCCAAATTTTGTCATTATAAACAGTGAGAGAATGGCCATCATGGTATAAAAACCAAATCGCTCTCCCATGTTTGCAAGCGATGCTGCGAGCAAACCTTTTGGATGATTCTTGAACATTGTTAATTAATTTATTTATAGTGTAATATTAGTTCGGGTATATTTTTAATGTGCAAATATAATAACAATTTTACAATTTTTTATAGCTGCTTTTTATAAAAACGGATTGATGCTGTATATTTCTCTGCTAACTTTTGAATTATCTGTTTTTCTGCTCAAATTGTTTGTTTATATAAAAAAAGTATTACATTTGCATTCATAATCTCAAAAAGATTTTACAAATGAACAATTCAGTGTTTGCATCATATTTCGGTTTTTACTTTTACTTTAGTAGGTGAAGGCAGGATTTTATATGTAAACAAATAGATAAAACGTATCAAAAATAAAATAAAGTCCTGTCGAACCAACGACAGGATTTTTTTTTAAAAAAAGATTGTAAATAATGAAAAGAGTAGCCATTCAGGGAGGTCCGGGTGCATATCACGAACTTGCAGCACGTGAATATTTCAGTGATGAAGAATTGGAGATTGTACCTTGTGCTACGTTCCGCGATATATTTACTGAATCTGCTAAAGATTCTTCTCTTATAGCAGTTATGGCAATAGAAAATACAATTGCAGGAAGTTTGCTACCTAATCACGATTTATTAAAGTTGCATGATCTACATATTGCAGGTGAGCATAAGTTAAGAGTAACGCACACTCTGGCCGCACTTCCAGGTAGCAATATTAATGATGTTAAAGAGGTTATGTCTCATCCAATGGCACTTATGCAGTGTGAAGATTTTATTGATACCTTGAATGGTGTCAAAATTGTGGAGCATGAAGATACTGCCTTGGCGGCTAAAGATATAAGTGATAAAGAGATGCATGGCACAGCAGCAATATGTAGCTCTCTTGCAGCAAAGATGTATGGACTAGAAATTCTTGCAGAAGGAATTGAAACTAATAAAAGAAACTTTACACGTTTTCTAATTCTTGCCAAAGACGAAATGCTCAAAGAGGTACAGAAAGAAAATAATATAAATAAATCGACACTAGTATTTATATTGCCCCATAAAGAGGGCAGCCTTTCACAAATACTTTCTGTATTATCTTTTTACGATGTTAACCTCACCCGAATTCAATCTCTGCCAATAATTGGAAGAGAGTGGGAGTATCAATTCTATATAGATCTAACTTTTGATGATTATAATCGTTATAGGCAGTCTATTGATGCCATCATACCATTGGTGAGCGGTTTAAAAATATTGGGGGAATATAGAGAAGAGAAACGCAAAAAAGAGATTATAGAATAATTTGAATAAGTATATAAGCATTATGAATATTGAACCTGCAGAACATATAAAAACTATATCTGAGTATTACTTCTCTGTGAAGCTTGCAGAGGTTGCACAAATGAATGCAGAAGGTAAGGATGTAATCAGTCTAGCCGTTGGAGCACCCGACCGTATGCCTTCGGATGAAACTATTGAAATGCTATGCGAAACAGCAAAGCATCCCAATGTGCATGCTTATCAACCTTATACTGGTATTCCTGAGTTGAGGAAAGCATATAGTGAATGGTATAAAAGATTTTATAATGTAGAACTCAATTCAACAGAGGTGTTGCCATTAATAGGCTCAAAGGAGGGTATACTACATATTTCTATGACATTTTTGAATATCGGAGATGGTGTGCTTGTTCCAAATCCAGGGTATCCAACATATAAATCAGTTTCGAATTTGTTGAGAGCCAATTTAATTGAATATGATTTGGTTGAAGGCAATAACTGGTATCCAGATTTTGAGGCGCTAGAG
>DUUR01000231.1 GCA_012841425.1 Bacteroidales bacterium
AGTATTTATGATACGATGGGGATTTATTGGTTGTGGGTCGGTAACAGAAAAGAAAAGTGGACCAGCCTTTAATAAAGTTGATGGATCAGAAATTGTTGCAGTAATGCGCCGTGATAAAGAAAAAGCAAGGGATTATGCTTCTCGTCATAATATTAAAAAATGGTATGATAACGCAAATGATTTAATTAATGATAATGATGTAAATGCTGTTTATATAGCCACACCTCCAGGTTCACATTATAAGTATTCTATTGCTGCAATGAAGGCAGGTAAACCTGTTTATATTGAGAAGCCTATGGCAGCATCCTATGAAGAGTGTGTAGAGATAAATAAAGTATCTGAAGAGACAGGTGTTCCCTGTTTCGTGGCATATTATCGTCGCACATTACCCTATTTCTTAAAAGTGAAACAACTTATAGATGATGGAAAGCTAGGAGATATTTCAACAGTCCAGATAAGTTTTGCAATACCTCCTTATGCTACGGATTATAATAGAAATAATTTGCCTTGGAGAGTTAACAAAGAAATTGCAGGAGCAGGATATTTTTATGACCTAGCTTCGCATCAATTAGATCTTTTAGATTTTATTTTTGGTGAAATTGAAGATGTTTATGGCTTCACTCATAACACTGCTGGTTTATATGATGTGGAAGATACTGTGTCTACTACATTCCGTTTTAAGAATGGAGTGGTTGGTAGCGGAAGCTGGACTTTCGTAGCTCCAAAAGATACACGCTTAGACCAAATCACTATTGTTGGGACAAAAGGTAAACTGACTTTCTCTACCTTTAATTTTTCTCCAATTGAACTAGAGACTTCAAACGATAAGCAAGAGTTCTTATTAGAAAATCCTGAGAATATACAATTCTATTTAATTCAAAGTATTGTAAATTACCTGAATGAAAAAGGAGAAACCCCTGTTAGTATAGAAGAAACTTCTGTTAGTAAAGAGAAACTTCCTGTTAGTACAGGAGCAACTGCTATTCGAACTAACTATATAATGGATAAAATATTAGGAAAATTATAATTTAAAAAGCTCCAAAATAAGTGACTCCATAATATCTCTTTTGAATTATGAAGTCACTTATTTCTAGGAGGCGACTAAAGTATAGGAGAGAGTTAAAGTAAAAGTATTAGTTGAGTAAGTCTAAAATTTCCCGCTGAAGATAGTCGGATTAATAGTAAGACTTATATATGCCCAATCCTGCCATGAATCTGGGCTTCCTGGTCTGCCTTTTGCTATAGGCATAGCATCTGTAGCCAGCATAAATGAGTAACCTCCTTCAAATACAATGTATTTACGAATAGGGTAGGTGAATTTGAAATCTATTTCTGAGCCTAAATTCTTTTTATCATTTCCAGAAACTTCAATATATTTATCAGAGTTGAAATGATGATAACTTAAATCTAATTCAAGTTTTTTGGTTGCATTCCATTTTAAGCCTAAATATTTATGGAAAACACCATAGTAGTCATTGCCTCTGAAGTAGTCCATTGCACCCATAAATGAATGATTTGACCTGTAGAGTAAATCCATATATGACTTAGTATCAGATTCCGGATCCTGTCCAGGATGAAACTCTGTTCCACCATACACAGTGAAAGCTGGAGATATTTTATAACCTCCACGTAAAGCCAACATATAAGCACTAACATCCTGTTCGTTAGCGTTCTTTCCCATTTGATAATAGGCAGTAGCCATAAAATTCCACATATTGTTTTTATATCCAATATTTGTTCCTATAGTTTGTAAGTACTTTTTATCCGAAATTAAAGGAACAGCAGTAGGATCACCAGTTTCAAATCCCAGGTTTATAAATAGCGCCGACGCACTAAAACCTGCCTGATTGTGGTATTGATACCATATCGTTTGCATATTCTGGTAAGGTTGTCCTATAGGAAAATAGTATGTGCCTGAGTTTGTCACTTCTCTCGATTGGTTATAAGCCAATATTAAGTGTAGAGTATTTAGCTCGTTCTCAAAACCTATCTTTAGGGCATCGTGCCATATTCCTGTAGGAGTCCAATTTGATACCGATAAAATTCTGCCATCATCATAATTTAGTGATTGTCTACCTACTTTTGCAAAAAACTCATTGTATGTAATTTGTGCCCACGCCTCATTCAAGGTAAATCTGTTACCTTCATTATCATTTTGAGGCTTCTGTCCCCATAATGAAACATCTTGCGCTGCCATTCGTGCAGAAAGAAAACCATTATTAAAATTTATTCCTAAACGTGCACGATTAGAAATAAATGCCGAAGGCTTATCTGATTCCAATCGCGGCTGGTTGTAACCATTGCGATACTCTAACCTAGGACGCAGATTAATATCTATTGAAAACTCACCACCTTCTTCTTCTTCAAGCTGAGCTTTTAACTGATAGGGTGCTAACAAAGTTGCTAATAGTATGGCTATAATTAATTTCTTCATAAAAAAACTTTTAATGAATTCAAATAGTACTAAAAGCAAAGATATATGTTTTTCAATTAAAAACTATTAATTGCGATGTCAAATTAACTAAGAGTTATAATAGTTGATTAACCCTTCCATAGGTGATTTAATTATATTGCCGATTTTAATCCCCTTTTGAAGCGACACTTCATTAAGAATTGACGAGTAATTCCAAGCAATTGATCCCATAAAATTAACATTGTAATTTTTAAAGTCATACTGCATAACGTTTCTTTCGAAGAAATCAGAAAAGCTTTGGTGCACTAATCTACTAATCGAAGGGTCGGTTATATGCTTTAGTATGAAAGGAGAAAGGCTAGCAAGAAAGCGGCTGGGAAATTGTTGTCGGTATACCTTGTCAACTACAAGAGCTGGAGTTAGCTGGTATTCTTGGAGTAACGCTTCTTTCAATCCTTTAGTTAGCAGCCCTTTTAGAGCATCGCTTATTAGCTGTTTTCCCAACGAAGCGCCGCTCCCCTCATCACCAAGAATGAAGCCGAGCGGAGAAACCTGCTTTATTATCCTTGTGCCGTCCCATTCGCATGAGTTGCTACCTGTGCCTAGAATGCATGCAATACCTGCTTGGTTCCCGCAAAGAGCATGTGCCGCAGCTATCATATCGCTGTACACTTCAATTGTTTCTATTGAGAATGATGCATATAGAGCGTCTTTCACGATTGGTGCATTTTCAGGTATGCAACCAGACCCATAGAAATAAATTGCTTTGATGGATGCCTCCTTAAGTAGAGGAAAAATGTTCACTCTAATCTCATGCTCTATCTCCTCCTTAGACTGGAAAACTGGGGTAATACCTTTACTCTTGAATCTATGGTAGATCTCTTTACCTCTTACCAAGCACCAGTCGGCTTTAGTAGCCCCGCTATCTACAATTAGAATTACGTCTTCTTTTGATCGATTCATGTAAAAGTTCATAATTGATTCAAGTGAAAGTTTAGTTTTCTAAAGTTTTATATAGATATTTCGCTTATAAAGGATGTAGCCAAACAGCCAGCAGACTAAAACAAACAAGATCGCGTATAACAACGAACCTAAATAATTGCCAGCCCATGGACGCAGTAGCACTTCGTAAGTAAAACCTTTAATTGACATAGTATCACCTTGCCAGTTAAACCTAATACTAGAAACTATATTAGCCAACACTCCAGCGAACACATACACAATTAGAGGATTTACACCAAAAGAGTGAAAAAAACGGCTCCATTTATGTTTTTTATGGATATCTATTATCCAAATAAGCAATCCTAGTAGTTGGGCTGCAAAACCAGTTGTGACAAGAACAAAAGTAGGACTCCATATCTTCTTGTTTATCGGACCCCCATATTGTAATAACAATCCAGTGAAAGCGAGGATAGTTCCCCAAATCATTAGTTTCTCAACCCGCGTGTGGTTGTCTTTATTATTGACAATCAGTTTCCCAAAAAGAAAGCCTATCAATACATGTGCTATAGAGGGAATAGTACTAAGTAAACCCTCGGGATCAAATGCAATTCGCTCTCCCCCAGGTGTCCAATCTTTATACATATGTTCCACACCCCATATGGCTTTGTCAACGATGGCAATGATATTTTGCTCCATCATTTCATATCCATTACCCAATTTTAAGAGTAATTGGTATCCTACTAGTAGTGCAGCTATTATCCATGGTATATATTTGCTTTTAAATATCACTGCAAGTAGTGCGGCAAAACCGTATGCAAGAGCAAGACGTTGAAGCACTCCCAATATACGAAGCGTATCAAAATGGGTAGCTGCCACCAATATAGATTCGCCTTGGCTCAGGCCACTAGTAAACTTCCCAAACCAGCCAAGTGCCAACCCAATTGCAAATATCAAGATAGTGCGCCGTATAATCTTCCATACGGCCGCTTTGGAGGGCTCGAAGTTGAATTTCCTTAGTGACATAAAAGTGGAGATTCCCATTATAAACATGAAGAAGGGGAACACCAAGTCTGTTGGAGTAAGTCCGTGCCATTGTGCATGTTTAAGAGGTGCGTATGTATAGCTCCCAGCTCCTGAGTTGTTAACCAAAATCATGCCTGCAATGGTAATTCCTCTTAGAATGTCAAGTGAAAGTAACCGGTTGTTGAGTTGCGATGTTTTTACTTTATTCATTTCCATGTAAATATTCATATTAGACTATTATTTTTTTCTAGCATGGTTCCATATCTGCCAAGAATTAACCAAATTTTGCCATAAAACATAAGCTCCTGGACCAAGTGTTGCAAGTGGATTAAGATATGTTTGTGTAAGCCAAATTGCTAGAACTGTATTTTTCTGACCCAACCCTTGTCCCCCAGCTACAGTTCTACCAAACTTTCTACCAATTTTTCTTCCAAAATAAAATTGCAACAAGCATATCACAAGTGAAGTCGAAGCAATTATAATTTCAAGTGTGTAATTTCCATCATCCTGAAGAACTACATATTGAGTAATATTTCCTATTACAATTGTAAGTGCAGCTGCCCAAATATAAAATGATATTATCTGTGCCGATTGAATCTTTTTATGAACAACTGGAGCAACTTTTTGTACTGTTATAGCAATAATAAATGGAAGGATGAGAATAGGTATAACACTAATGAAAATATGCCAAAAAGAAGAGGCCAAACTTATGTTTCTATCGGGTTGTCCTATAAAAGATAGAAAAATCGGACCAATTAGTGCAACCGACAAGTTGCTGATTATTGAATAGGCTGCAGTTACGGAAATACTTCCACCTAGCAGACCTGCAACTACGGGTGCGGAGGTGGCTGTTGAGGTTAAAACACATATCATCGCTGCCTGAGCCAATATCTCATTTAAGGGTCGTAATAGAAGATAAACAGCTGCACTTCCCAAGTATTGAATAGCCAGAAGAATATAGTGAAACTTAGTTAGACTTATATCACTCATTTTTATTCTGCAATAAGATATAAACAGCATTAAGGCTAAAAGAAAGGGTAGTATAGGAGAAAGAATCGAAAGTTGTTTATGAAAGGTTATTCCCAAAACCATAGCAATGGGAAGCAAGTATTTCTCAAGAAACTTCTGCATCAATTTCTAAATAAAATCAGTAACAAGCTTAAGAATCTCTTCTCTAGCTCTTTCATAGTCGTCATTGCAAACTGTAACATCAAATTGAGGAGCATAGCTCATTTCATACTCAGCCTTTGCAAGTCTACCCTCAATTACTTTAGGTGAATCTGTTCCTCTTTTTTCTAATCTCTCTCGCAAAACCTCAATTGAAGGCGGCATAATAAAAATACTCAATGCCTTATCTCCATAAAACTCCTTTATATTTAATCCTCCAATACAATCAACATCAAAAATCACATTACTCCCCTCAGCAATAATGCGATCGACTTCCGATTTTAGAGTGCCATAAAACCTGTCGGGGTACACCTCTTCATATTCAAGAAACTCATCATTCTCAATTTGTGAGCGAAATTGATCAGGAGTAAGAAAATAGTATTCAACGCCATCTTTTTCTTCTCCCCTTGGTTTGCGACTTGTGGCAGAAATTGAGAATCTAATATTCAAGTTTTTCGACAATAGATACCTTATGAGTGTTGATTTACCAGCACCCGATGGAGCTGAAATAATAATTAATTTGGCCATTTTCTCTTTAATTCTAATTCATGTGGTCTTTAAAAATCCTCTAAAGAATATTTAATACCTGTTCTTTTATTTGTTCAAGTTCATCTTTCATTTGAACTACTATCCTTTGCATTCCCGACTGGTTAGATTTCGATCCTAAGGTATTAATCTCACGACCAATTTCTTGTGTAATAAATCCAAGCTTTTTTCCCTGCGATTTATTTTCCTTAAGAATTTCCTCAAAATAGTTGAGATGATGAGAAAGGCGCGTCTTTTCTTCGTTAATGTCAAGCTTCTCTAGATAGTAAATAATTTCCTGTTCAAATCTATTTTTGTCGTATTCTATTCCTCCCAGATTGTTTAATTCTTCTAAAATACGATTTTTAACTCTCTCAATTCGCTCCCCTTCAAATGTAGCAATATCAACTAAGAGGCTTCGGATATTGCTAATTTTCTCAATCAGCACATTTTCCAGCATCTTGCCCTCCTGTTCACGAAACAGTATTAGGCTTTCAACCGCTTTATTAATAGTGTCTTTTATGATGTTCCATTCTTCTTCGTCTAACTCTTCAGTTTCCTGCTTCATTACATCCGGAAGCCTCAATAGTACAGAAAACCAATCGTCAGGCACAGAAATACCCATGTCGTTGGCCCACTGTTCAATATCTGTTTTATATTGATTGAGAACATTGTAATCTATCCGTGAAGAAATATCTTTTGCAAACTGCTCCACATTAATAGTTAGGTCAACCTTGCCCCTTTCAAGCAAGTGCGAAAGCGAGTTCCTAAGCTCTATCTCTTTAACACGATATATAACCGGAATGCGTGTATAAAGGTCAAACTGCTTACTATTAAGAGATTTTATCTCTATGGTAACTTTCTTATTTGGGAGTTCAGCTACAGCTTTGCCATAGCCAGTCATTGAATGCGTCATCTTTGTTTTATTTTATACAAAGATAAAGATTTAGATCGATTTTATTAAGTTGTAGAGGTTTAAAGTTATTTATAGATAAAATAAAATAGCAATTATCTTAAAAAAACAAAGTAGCAATATCAAGCATTCTCTTTGTGTATGTTTTTCACTTCCTCCTGTTTAAGTCTAAGCTCTTCTTTATCACGCTCATCTGCAATTTTAAGGAGATTGCGTGTTTCCACTAAATTTGATATTAGAATAAAAACACACGCAGCAGTGGCCAGATATTTTATCGAACCAGGTATAAAAACCTCAAATATAATAATAGTTGCTATTAATATTCGCACTTCGGTAGGGCCAAAAATTCCTGAATCAATAGAGTACTGACCTCCAATTTTGTATCGCAGTTGTGCTGTAATCATTTCCCATCCATAGAGTACCACAAAGAAAAACCCCGCATACTTCCAAATACCAGGTGCATAAATAGTAAACCCAGTACCAATAAGCAAAGTGCCAATCCAGTCAACGGTAACATCAAGAGAGAAACCATACCATTTACGAGGCCTATTCCTATAATAAGCCAGCCTTCCGTCTAATGAATCACCATACCAATTTATAGCAAATCCAAGTAGAGATAAAAGTAGCCAATACCTGTTAACGTATGCACCAAGAACAAAGCTTGTAGCCACCATAAGGTTGCCAAATAGCCCAATTGCCGTAAGACCGTCAGAGCTAATCCATGCAGGCACTTTCTGCACCAAGTAAGCTATTGTTTTTTGTTCCCATCCACGTAATAGATTAGTTCTTTGCCTACCAGTTGATATAAGTCTGAGCGACTTGGCCATTTTTAATTTGTTGATATTCATATATCTGCTAGTTTTAATTTGTTGGTAAGGAACCACGTTCACTCTATGCAAATGTAACCAATAAAATCAGATGTTGCGAATTTGTTACGAAAAAAAAGTTTTTTTGCATATTTTCTTCTCTTCTTCAAATCATTTTTTATGTAAGTTTGTAAGATGAAGAAGATATTTAGTTCGTCTCAAATAGAAATATATACGCCTGAATTTTCACAGTTGGAAATTCCTTTAGCAGGCGATGTGGCCGCTGGCCCCTTCACCAATGTAGATGATTTTGTGAGCGAGCGTATCGATTTAAATAAGTTGCTCATCAAGCATCCCGAGGCAACCTTTTATGCTAAAGTAAAAGGAAGCTCAATGAATGAAGACTTCAGCGAAGGCGATCTGCTGGTGGTAGATAAAGCCGAAGAATGGTCTCATGGCCGAATAGCTCTCTGTTACTTAGATGGAGAGTTTACAGTGAAGCGTATCGAGATAGAGAAAGGTGTATGTAGGCTAATGCCCTCCAACCCAAAATTCGAACCCATCACCATCACTTCCGAAAATACCCTAGTGGTTTGGGGTATTATACTCTATTCGATAAGAAAGCATAATTGATTTTATCATAAAATGGTAGTTCTTACAGTAAAGTGATAACTCATAAAATAAATTGGTAGTTCTAATAGTAAAATAGCAGTTCTGACAATAAAATGGTAGCACTTGTAGATTGCAATAATTTTTATGCATCCTGCGAGAGGGTTTTCAACCCCTCTTTAAACGGTCGCCCCGTTGTTGTACTATCCAATAACGACGGCTGCGTTATAGCCCGTAGCAACGAAGCCAAAGCAGCAGGAATTGATATGGGTGTTCCTGCATTCAAGGCAGCAGAACTAATCAAAAGACACAATATAGCAGTCTACTCAGCCAACTTTGCCCTTTACGGAGATATGAGTCGCCGGGTAATGAGTATACTATCAAACTTTACACCCCACCAAGAAATTTACTCCATAGACGAGTGCTTCCTTCACCTCTCAGGTATTCAGGAAGATATGAGAGATTACGGACTTAAAATTAAGAACTGTGTTTTCCAATGGACATCAATACCTGTGGGTATAGGCATTGCTCCCACAAAAGCATTAGCCAAAATAGCCAATAGAATAGCCAAAAAATATCCAGAGCAAACCAATGGCTGTCATGTTATAGATACAGAAGAAAAGCTCCTTAAAGCTTTAGCATGGCTCCCTATAGAAGACCTATGGGGTGTAGGTCGCAGCGGTGCAAGAAAGCTCCATGCCCAGGGTGTCAAAAAAGCAATAGATTTCGTTCAGATGCCAGAGTCTTGGGTGCGAAAGCACATGACCATTACAGGAGTAAATCTTCAACGCGAGCTCAAAGGTCTGCCCTCCATAGAGCTGATAGATGATAGTGAGAAATCTAAAAGTTTCTCTGTTACCCGTACATTCGAAAAAGATTACGACACCTTTGATGGAGTGAAAGAGAGAGTAATAACATTTGCATCTCTGGCAGCAGATAAACTGCGTAATCAAGACTCTCTTTGTCGCCGCATACAGGTTTTTATACAAACCAATTTTTTTAAAGATAGTGAAGAACCCATTGCCCGAAGTGTAGAAATAAGGTTGCCATATCCCACATCATCAACCCTCGAAATTGCAAAGTTTGTAGTAACAGGGCTCAAGCAAATACATGAACCTCACCGTCGTTATAAAAGGGCAGGAGTTACACTTTACGACTTCATCGATACCCAAAACCTGCAACCCTCTCTATTCCCCGAGATGAATGCCAATCCCCGTCACATTAAATTAATGGAGGCTATGGATAACATCAACAGGCGAACCAAAAGTGGTGTTAGAATAGCTTCAAGAGATGCCCAAACATTTAAAATGCATCGCAACCACCTCTCAAAAGAATATACTACCAATATTAATGAGATTTTGGAGGTGGTGTG
>DUUR01000232.1 GCA_012841425.1 Bacteroidales bacterium
ACCCTAGAATCTCACGAATAATAAACAAGATATGCTTTCTACCTTTTTTAGGAGGAATAAATTTCTCAACCTTATCGCTAAAAAAGATTACCCCTATTTTATCATTATTTTGAATAGCAGAAAAAGCAAGAGTAGCCGCTATCTCTGCCACCATATCGCGTTTTAAAACAGATTTAGATCCAAAACCCAGACTTTCCGACACGTCAATCAATAACATAACGGTAAGCTCTCTCTCTTCTTCAAATATTTTGATGAAAGGCTTATTATACCTAGCAGTAACATTCCAGTCGATATCTCTCATATCGTCGCCATACTGATACTCTCTTACCTCTGAAAAAGCCATACCCCTACCTTTAAACGCAGAATGATACTCCCCAGCAAATATATTCCTCGAAAGTCCTCTAGTTTTAATCTCGATATGTCGTACTTTTTTTAGTAGATCAGCAGTCTCCATCAAGTTCAGCCTTTTTAAGGTACCTCAACCTTATTAAGAATCTCACTGATAATTTCTTCTGAAGTGAGATTGTTTGCCTCTGCTTCATAAGTAAGCCCAATACGGTGACGAAGCACATCGTGGCATACAGCTCTTATATCTTCAGGAATCACATAACCTCTACGTTTAATAAATGCGAATGCACGAGCAGCAAGAGCAAGATTAATAGAGGCGCGTGGCGATGCTCCAAACTCAATCATGTCTTTTAAACCTGCCATACCATACTGATCGGGAAAACGGGTTGCAAAAACAATGTCTACTATATATCTGCCAATTTTTTCATCAATATATACCTCACGAACAATCTTACGGGCTTCTAAAATCTCATCAACAGATATTACTGCTTTGTCAACAACAACAGGTTCAAAAATATTTTGATGAATAATTTTTTTCTCCTCCTCTTTCGTTGGATATGATATTATCACCTTTAACATAAACCGGTCTACTTGTGCTTCAGGCAAAGGATATGTACCTTCTTGTTCTATTGGGTTTTGTGTAGCCATTACAAGAAAAGGCTCAGGTAGCTTGTAAGTTTTCTCTCCAATTGTAACATTACGCTCTTGCATTGCTTCAAGCAGAGCACTCTGCACCTTTGCCGGAGCACGGTTTATCTCATCCGCAAGCAAGAAATTTGCAAATACCGGACCATGCTTTACCATAAACTCCTCGTTACGCTGGCTATATATCATAGTTCCTACAACATCCGCAGGCAACAAGTCGGGTGTAAACTGTATACGACTATATTTTGAATCAACAAGTTGAGCTAGGGTTTTAATAGCAAGCGTTTTTGCTAAACCAGGAACCCCTTCTAGCAGAATATGCCCATCAGACAGCAATCCAATCAGCAATGACTCAACTAGGTGTTTTTGTCCTACTATCACCTTATTCATCCCTGTTACCAGTGTTTGAACAAAGGCGCTCTTCTGTTCTATTCTCTCGTTTAACTCTTTAATATCGGCAACTTGACTCATATGCAAACTGTTAAATTGTATGGTTGTTTCTGGGAATACAAATTTAAGAATGTTAAATTGGTTTCATAGTGTTTTGTGGTTAAAAA
>DUUR01000233.1 GCA_012841425.1 Bacteroidales bacterium
ATAATAATAGCTGGACATTGAAATTCAATGACGAAATAGTTGTTGCCTACAGTATAGAAGAGGCTCTTAGATCTTTATCTTATTTAAATTAGTTTTTATTACCTTTGTAAGATTTTGGTACAACTATTAAATATGGAAAAGAAGAAACGAAAAATTGCAGTTTTAGGATCAACTGGATCAATTGGGACCCAAGCACTAGATGTGATTTCAAGGCATGCCGATAGGTTTGAGGCGTATGTGCTGGTCGCAAATAATAGCGTTGAATTACTTATAAAACAGGCCAGAGAAATGGTGCCTGAAATAGTTGTTATAGCCAATAAGGATAAATATGATCAACTGAAAGATGCATTAGCCGATTTACCAATAAAAGTTTGGTGTGGTATTGATGCAATTGAAGAAGTTGTAAGGGATGAAAACATAGATTTAGTGTTAACTGCTATGGTTGGCATTTCGGGATTAAGGCCCACTATAAGTGCTATTAAAGCAGGAAAAGCAATAGCTTTAGCCAATAAAGAAACTCTAGTTGTTGCAGGTGAGCTTATTGTAACTTTAGCTTTGAAACATCGAGTAGCTATACTGCCAGTAGATTCTGAGCACTCGGCTATATTTCAGTGTCTTAACGGAGAAGGGAATAACAGGATAGATAAAATATTATTAACCGCATCGGGTGGTCCATTCAGAAGATTTACCTCTGAGCAATTGGCAAAAGTTACAAAAAAGGAAGCATTAAATCATCCCAATTGGAATATGGGTATGAAGGTTACAATAGACTCATCAACCTTAATGAACAAAGGATTTGAGATGATTGAAGCAAAATGGTTGTTTGATGTTAAACCTTCACAAATTGAGGTGCTTATACACCCACAATCCATAATTCATTCTATGGTGCAATTCGATGATAACACCATAATGGCACAGCTTGGGCAACCAGATATGAGGGCACCCATTCAGTACGCTTTCTCTTATCCAGAGCGTTTGAAGTTGGAAATGGAACAGGTAGATTTCATTAAACTTTCTAAGCTAACATTTGAGGCTCCCGATAGGGACAAATTTCCGAATCTAAATTATGCATATGAGGCTATAGAAAAGGGTGGAAATGTGCCTTGTATTTTAAACGCAGCAAATGAAGTGGCAGTTTCTTTGTTCTTGGAGGATAAAGTAGGGTTTTATGATATGAGTAGTCTTATTGAGAAAGCAATGAATAAGTCTGTCTTTATAAAGGAACCATCATTAAGTGATTATATTGAGTGTGATAAAGAAACAAGAGAAATAATATATAGTTTAGTTAATTAGTTAATTTTGCCTTTGGCAAATAAGTGTGTAATTATTAATAAAAATCAATAGAAGCACAGTCTTGTGTGAAACAACAACTAGATGGAAACATTTTTAATTAAAGCGCTACAGCTCATTTTGAGCTTATCTATACTTGTAGTGGTGCACGAATTTGGTCACTATATTTTTGCAAGGATGTTTAAAATTAGAGTAGAGAAGTTTTATCTCTTCTTTGATGCAGGCTTTGCACTTTTTAGATATAAACCCAAGAACAGTCATACCGAATATGGGGTAGGATGGTTGCCGCTTGGAGGATATGTAAAAATATCGGGTATGATTGATGAGTCTATGGATAAGGATCAGATGGCTCAACCTGCAAAGTCATGGGAGTTTAGATCGAAGCCCGCATGGCAAAGACTTTTGGTGATGATTGCAGGAGTGGTGTTTAACCTCTTACTTGCATTTTTTATTTATGCTATGGTGCTTTTTACATGGAATGATACATATCTTCCTCTTGAGAAAGTTTCACAAGGTATGGAGTTTAGCACTGCTGCTAAGAATGCTGGTTTTCAAGATGGTGATATTCTTTTAATGGCCGATAATAAGGAACTGGATAGGTTTGGGGTACGCACACTTATTGATATTGGTGATGCAGAAACTGTAACTGTGATGCGTGGTGGAGAGGTAGTAAGGCTTCAAATGGAAGAGGACTTTATGAAGAACCTTCTTGCAGATCAAGAAGGATTTGCCAATATTCGTATTCCTACAGTTGTTTATGAAACAATGGATGGTAGTGCTGCTCATCAGGCGGGACTAGTGAGGGGTGATAGTATTGTGGCTGTGAATGGTGTTGTAGCTCCTTCTTTTGGAGATTTGAGACCATTGCTTGAAAGTCACAGCAACGAGGTGATTACACTCGATTACTATCGTGATGGAATGCTAAATAGTGCGGAGGTGCAATTGGATGCTGAAGGGACTTTGGGCTTTTATGTAACTCCTGCGGGTTTAATATATGAGGCAGTTACTGTTGAGTATGGCTTTTTTGAGTCATTTCCTGCTGGTATGCAAATGGGAATTCAGACGCTTAAAGATTATATTGCACAGTTTAAGTATGTGTTCACTAAAGAAGGTGCATCGTCATTGGGTGGCTTTGGTGCTATTGGTGGATTATTCCCAGCGAAGTGGAACTGGCAGTCGTTTTGGATGATGACAGCATTTCTGTCGGTAATCCTTGCATTTATGAATATTCTTCCAATACCTGCACTAGATGGTGGTCATGTTATGTTCCTTATTTATGAGGTGGTAACCAGAAGAAAGCCAAATGAAAAGTTTATGGAGTATGCACAGGTGGCAGGTATGATTTTACTACTAGTGTTGGTGCTCTATGCCAATGGAATGGATGTTGTTAGAGCAATATTTAATTAATAG
>DUUR01000003.1 GCA_012841425.1 Bacteroidales bacterium
CAGGCGTGGGAAGTGGAATAGTAGTAAATGGTCAACTAGTGTATGGTAACGATGGATTTGCTGGCGAACTAGGTCATATTATTATTAGACGCGAAAACGGACGTATTTGCGGATGTGGTAGAAAAGGATGTCTAGAGGCATATGCATCTGCTACAGGTATGGCGCGTACAGCAAGAGAAATATTAGAGAAAAGACCTGATGCTAAATCACTACTAAGAAATACCCCTGCTGAAGAGATCACATCAAAAGATGTATTTGATGCAGCTATGGAAGGTGATGAGATAGCGAAAGAGATTTTTGCATTCACTGGTAAAATATTGGGTGAAGCATTTGCAGATTTTGTTTCTTTCTCTAGCCCCGAAGCTATCATACTTTTCGGAGGACTTTCAAAAGCAGGAGATTTAATTATGGATCCTATTCGTGAAAGCATGGAAGAAAGCTTGCTTCCAATTTTCCAGAATAAAGTAAAGCTTTTGTTTTCTGAATTAAAAGAAAGCGACGCTGCCGTGTTAGGAGCAAGTGCTTTAGGTTGGGAAGTAAGATAAACAAAAAAATACTTCTAAGCTAAATATTACGAGGGTGTTGTTTCAAAACTTCATCCTCGTTTTTTTATTCACTCAATAATATGTTGGCTAATTGTTTGTTGCCTGTTATTTTATTTTAGAAAACTAATGAAATATTTACCTTTATCATATCGATAGATTTTATACCTTTGTAGACTTCAAAAATATCAGGATTAAAATAGTTGTATAATGTCACGAAAGATTCAAACAGCACTCATATCTGTTTATCACAAAGATGGTTTAGAAGACATTCTAAATGAATTAAATCACTTACAGATAAAATTTGTATCTACAGGTGGTACTAAAGATTTTATTAACTCTCTTGGTTACGAATGCGAAACCGTAGAGGATGTTAGTGGATATCCCTCAATACTTGGGGGGAGAGTTAAAACACTGCACCCAAAAATATTTGGTGGAATACTTTATAGAAGGGAAAACGAAGCAGATAAAAAACAGGTTAAATCATACGATATACCATCAATTGATTTGGTAATAGTAGATCTTTACCCTTTCGAAGAAACTGTTGCAGAAGGTGGTACCGAGCAAGAGATAATTGAGAAAATAGATATAGGCGGAATATCACTTATACGTGGAGCTGCAAAAAACTATAAAGATGTGCTTGTTGTTGCATCAAAAGAACAATACAAACCACTTTTAACTCTACTACAAGACAAAAAAGGCTCTTCTTCAATTGACGATAGACGATATTTTGCTTCAGAAGCATTTAAAGTTTCTTCGGGATATGACTCAGCTATATTCAATTATTTTGATGAAGACCAAGGTTCTGCCTTACGAGTAGCTTTAAACAATCCAAAGGAGCTTCGATACGGCGAGAATCCACATCAAAAAGGTTCTTTCTACGGCAATTTCAATGATATCTTCGAGCAGATACACGGCAAGGAAATATCATATAACAACCTGTTGGATATTGATGCTGCAGTTTCGTTGATATCAGATTTTAATGAAACAGCCTTAGCAATTCTAAAACACAACAACGCTTGCGGCATGGCTTGTCGTCCCACCGTAAAAGAAGCCTGGGATGCAGCGTTGTCTGCCGATCCTGTTTCTGCCTTCGGCGGGGTAGTTATAACCAATAAAAATGTTGATAAAGAGGCAGCATTAGCCATAAATGAAATTTTCTTTGAGGTCATTATTGCCCCAAGTTACGATAAAGAAGCTTTAGAGATTTTGTTTCAGAAGAAAAATCGTGTAATTTTAATACTCAAATCGGTAGAGAAAGCTATACAAAAACTTCAATACCGATCTATATTAAATGGCACACTTGTGCAAGAGGCTAATGATAGCATCCAGCACAAAAAAGATATTAAAGTTGTTACAGAATTGGCTCCTACAGAAGAGGAGGTTAACGATTTACTATTTGCTAATAAATTAGTTAAACATACTAAATCAAACGCTATTGTTTTGGTGAAAAATAAACAACTAATTGCAAGTGGAACCGGACAAACCTCAAGGGTAGATGCACTAAAGCAGGCTATTGAAAAGGCAGGCACATTTAATTTCAATCTACATGGAGCAGTAATGGCAAGTGATGCATTTTTTCCTTTCCCCGATTGTGTAGAAATAGCTCATGAAGCTGGCATTACTTCTGTAATACAACCTGGTGGCTCAATAAGAGATACCGAATCAATAGATTATTGTAATAAGAACAAAATGTCAATGGTAGTAACCGGAACAAGACATTTTAAACACTGATAACTAACTTAACTATGGGCTTATTCTCATTTACACAAGAGTTGGCAATGGACCTAGGTACAGCCAATTCCATAATAGTGAACAGCGCGGGTAAAATACTACTTGACGAACCCTCAATTGTTGCACTCGATCGCAAGACAGAGAAAATGATTGCTCTTGGCGAAAAAGCGAGACAGATGCATGGTAAAACTCATGAAAATATCCGAACTGTAAGACCGCTAAGAGATGGTGTTATTGCCGATTTTAATGCTGCGGA
>DUUR01000234.1 GCA_012841425.1 Bacteroidales bacterium
AACTCATTCTATCTTCAGTTAATAGCAGGGTTAGGCTTTAGTTATATAGCTTCTTTTCTGCTCTGGCATTCAAGTCAGCAAGGTATAAATGCTCCACTTGCTATTGGTGTCTTCTTTGGAATAATGGCACAGGCAGAACTATCAGAGATGCTATTCTCGGGCAAGTCGGAAAAGAGCTCTATTGAGCATCAGATTAAAGATATTAACTCAATTATAAATGATGGCAGTACTCCCTTGGATGAGGTTAAAGTTGGTTCTGAACTTGAGAAACTACAACTAATTAATCTAAGAGCAATGATTCCTGACACACCTGTGAAAGTTGAGGCTATTTCGCTTAATATTAATAGAGGTGAGTGGATTGCATTGTATGGTGAGACAGGAAAAGGTAAGAGCACATTGTTAAACAGCCTTTTCTATCCTGAGTATGTAGAGGAAGGAACAATTGTTTGGAATGATGAGAAGATAAGAAATCTTCCAATTCCCGAAGCAATATATGTAACACAAAAAGCGTATTTGCTTACAGGTACATTACGAGAGAATTTTGAAGGTTATTCAGATGAAGAAATTGAAGATGTTTTAAAAACTGTTGATTTAGCATCATGGCGCACATCTCTAGCAGAGGGACTGGGCACCTGGATAGGCGAAAACGGTGAAACATTAAGTGGGGGGCAGAGAAAGAAGTTATTATTGGCTCAGGCTCTACTTAAACAGCCACAACTATTGGTTGTTGATGAGCCAACAGCTGGTATTAGCACAGAAAATGCCATTGATATATTTCAAAATATACAAAAGCGATATCCCGGCATCACTATTTTAATGGCAACCCATCTTAAAGAGTTTGAAAAGGTGGCAGATAAAGTGGTAAGTATTTTATAATTGTGTACATTTGCATATTAAAATTAACGTAACAGAACGAAAGTTATTTATGTATAGAACAAATACTTGCGGCGAGCTTAGACTTGCTGATGTAAACAAAGAAGTTACACTGGCTGGATGGGTATCCAAAATTCGTAGGATGGGAGGAATGACCTTTATCGACTTGAGAGACAGGTATGGGATTACTCAATTATCTTTTAATCAGGAGGTAAACCACAAT
This sequence comes from Bacteroidales bacterium, assembly GCA_012841425.1. Lineage (GTDB taxonomy): Bacteria > Bacteroidota > Bacteroidia > Bacteroidales > Dysgonomonadaceae > Proteiniphilum. Next base: position 1,097 of record DUUR01000234.1, read on the forward strand.
CTATGTGAACAAGCTAATAAGCTAGGACGTGAATGGGTTATTCAGGCAACAGGTAGTGTAATGGAAAGAAGTAGCAAAAACAGCAACATCCCCACGGGTGATATTGAGATAATTGCCTCTGAACTAAATGTATTAAACTCTTCCAAAACTCCTCCTTTTACAATAGAAACAGAGACCGACGGTGGCGATGAGCTAAGAATGAAATACAGATATTTAGACCTTCGTCGTAATGCTGTTCGCAAAAATCTTGAACTTCGTCATAAAATGGCATTTGAAACTCGGAGGTATCTAGATGAAAAAAACTTTATGGAAGTGGAGACTCCCGTTTTAATTGGCTCAACACCAGAGGGTGCACGCGACTTTGTTGTTCCTTCTCGTATGAATCAGGGTGAGTTTTATGCTTTGCCTCAATCGCCTCAATTATTTAAACAGTTGTTGATGGTATCTGGCTTTGATCGTTACTTTCAGATAGTAAAATGCTTCAGAGATGAAGACCTGAGAGCAGATAGGCAACCCGAGTTTACACAAATAGACTGTGAAATGTCGTTTGTAGATCAAGATGATGTGTTAAATTTATTTGAAGGTCTTACAAAACATCTTTTTAAAACTATTAAGGGTGTTGATATTCCTGATTTTCCACGTATCAGTTATGCCGATGCAATGAAATTCTATGGTTCAGATAAACCTGATACACGTTTTGAAATGAGGTTTACTGAGATTAAAGAATTAACAGCTGGTGCTGGATTTGGAGTATTTGACTCTGCTGAATATGTAGGAGCAATTTGTGCAGAAGGTTGCGCAAAATATACTCGTAAACAAGTTGATGAATTGACAGATTTTGTTAAACGCCCACAAATAGGTGCACTTGGACTTATTTATGTGAGATATAATGAAGATGGTTCTATAAAATCTTCAGTTGATAAATTTTATAATGAAGGTATTCTGAGAAAATGGATCGAAAAGTGTAATGCAAAACCTGGTGATTTGCTACTTGTGCTTGCTGGAGAGACAGAAAAGGCTCAAAAACAGTTGTGTGAGTTGCGACTAGAAATGGGCGCACGACTAGGATTAAGAGATAAGGATAATTATAAATGTCTTTGGGTAGTAGATTTCCCTCTACTAGAGAAGGATGAAGAGTTGGGACGATTTTTTGCTAAGCATCACCCCTTCACATCTCCAAAGGCTGAGGATATTGCGCTTCTTGATAGTGATGCAGGTGCAGTTCGTGCAAACGCTTATGACTTGGTTATTAATGGTGTTGAAATTGGCGGTGGTTCTATTCGTATTCACGACAGCAGCCTTCAAAAGAAAATGTTTACAGTACTTGGGTTTACTGACGAACAGGCAGAAGCACAGTTTGGCTTCTTAATGAAAGCATTTCAGTATGGTGCTCCTCCGCATGGTGGTATTGCATTTGGCTTGGACAGGTTTGTTTCAATATTTGCTGGGCTCGACAGCATTAGAGACACCATTGCATTCCCTAAAAACACAGCTGGCAGGGATGTGATGATTGATGCTCCTTCTACTGTAACCTTAGAGCAGCTTGATGAATTGGGTATTATGTTAAAACCCGAGGAGTTGAAGTAAGCTTATTTGAAAATACTTTATCACGAAACAGAAAAAGCTGCCCATTTGAGCAGCTTTTTCTTGTATTAAGAATTAAACTTAATGTCGATTTAGTTATAATGAATAACCATTGGCATATGTTTTATGGAAAAGTCTGTTTGCATCTGCTTCTGGATCATCGACAAATGTTTCTGTTGCTGGATTCCACTTAATTGGACGCCCAAGATCATAAGCAATATTTCCGAGTGTACATACTACGCATGAGCTGTGTCCTATTTCAACTGGCACAACAGGCTCTGTTCTGTTTTTAAGTGATTCGATAAAGTTAGTTAGGTGGGGAATCTGTGTTTCGTATGCACCTTCTGTTGTTTCAATAGTAGTTGGCAGGAGGCTATCGTCAGACGCAATATAGTGGTCTCTTGAAATTTCTATCCATCCCTTATCTCCCCAGAACTTAACACCTTTGGTCATCTGCTCATTAAATGGCTCTTCGGTCATTACAACTCCATTTTCATAAATAAAGGTAAGGAATTCAGTAGCCTCGTATCCTGCGGGTATAATTTCAACTGGGCCACTTTTATCCATTCCTATCGCCCACTGAGCAATATCAAACATATGTGCTCCCCAATCGGTTGTGAATCCACCACCTAATTCTTTGTACCAACGCCATGCTCCCCAAAACTGTTCGTTCTGATCTGGATCTAGAGAAATTGGAGGATTAAGCTGTGCATTGTAGTGCACATATTCAGATGGACCTAGCCATAAAGGCCAGTTGAGATCTGCTGGAACTGCTTCTTCGGGAAGATCATAAGGTACTGGTGGTGCACCAACGTATGCATTAATACGTTCTATTTTACCTAACTTACCATCTTGAACCATTTTAACTGCATGCTGAAAGTTAGCATCCGAACGTTGCTGACTTCCTACAGCTAAGATTACTCCATTATCACGAACAGCTTTTGTTAGTGCCTGGCCTTCTTTAATAGTA
>DUUR01000235.1 GCA_012841425.1 Bacteroidales bacterium
CCAGGTGATATTAATGGCATAAAGATGCTTGCTCACGTTGCATTTCGTATGGGTGAAGTGGCAGCTGAGAACGCTGTTAAAGGTAACCATCGTAAGGTGAAACTTCTATCAACCCCTTCTGTTGTTTACACATTGCCTGAAGTGGCCATGGTAGGACTTACAGAAGCTCAGGCTCGTGATAAATATGGTGATGATATAAGAATTGGTCGTTTTAACTTCTCAGCAAATGGTAGAGCACTTGCCTCAAGTGAAGCAGATGGCTTTGTTAAAGTTATTGCTGATAACCGATACGGAGAGGTTTTAGGAGTACATATAATTGGACCAACAGCAGCGGAGCTTATCACTCAAGCATCTTTAATTATGGAGATGGAAATAACCGTTGAAGAGGTGGTAAACACTATATATGGTCATCCAACATATTCAGAGGCTATATTTGAAGCATTTGCTGATGTACTCGATGAAGCTGTACACATTATGCCTAAGAAAAAGAAATAATATTTTAACAAGGAGAAATACCTTATAAGATTATTATTACTCAAATAACCCGGTCTGAATTATTTATCAGATCGGGTTGTTTTAATTGTTATATTTGTGTTGTTTTTAATATTCAGATTTGTAAACTTTATACATGTATGATTTACATAATAAATAAATCCAATAAACCCGATTTCAATATTGCTCTTGAAGAGTATTGTTTTAAAAATCTTACTAAGTTTGATAAGATCTTTATACTTTGGATAAACGAACCTTCAATTATTGTTGGTAAGAATCAAAATACTTTGGCCGAAATTAATGAGAAATATATAGCAGAAAACGGTATTCATGTAGTTAGACGAATTTCGGGTGGAGGTGCAGTTTATCATGATTTGAATAACCTTAATTATACCATTATTTCAAATGAATCCAAAGATAGCAGAAACTTCGATTTTAAATCTTTCTCCGAACCTGTAATTCACACACTAAAAGATATGGGTGTGGAAGCTGAGTTTTCAGGTAGAAATGATATTACCATTGACGGAAAAAAAATATGTGGCAATGCACAAGCATACTTAGATGGACGTGTCATGCATCATGGTTGTCTTCTTTTTGATGTGGATTTATCGGTGTTATCAAAAGCGCTTGAAACTTCAAAAGATGTGGTAGATTCTAAGGGAGTAAAATCGGTACGTAGCCGAGTTACAAATATACTTCCTTATCTACAAAAAGGAATAACAGTTAACGAGTTTTCAGATAGTATACTAAATCATATGAAAGAAAAACACCCCTATATGATGGAGTACACATTAAGTGATGAAGATCTGCAAAATATTGAAAAAAACAGAGCAGAAAAATTTGGCAATTGGAACTGGAATTTTGGCTCAAACCCAATTGCTGAAATCATACGTGAGAGACGTTATCCTGCAGGCAAAACTCAATTGTTTATTAATACTAAAAATGGTGTTATTAAGGATGTACTGTTTTATGGAACATTCTTTGGGGTAAAAAGTGATCTTACAGAAGTGCAGAATTTACTTAAAGGGGTAAAGTATACACCTGAGGAAGTTAATAAAGCTCTTTCTACTATTGATGTAACGCCTTATTTCGCTGGATTCACAATTGAGGAGCTAACCGATGCTATTGTAGGTTAGGTTAAGTTTGGTTTAACATCATTTTCTTCCACTTGAAGTAGCCAAATACAGAAATTATTGAATATATACCAAAAAGTATGGATGTGGTGTATAAACCTTTCCATGCATACAATGCACACGAAAAAATATTTACCACAAACCAGAACCACCATTGCTCCACATGTTTTTTTGCCAGTACCCACATTCCCAAGATGCTTAAAGCTGTTGTGAAACTGTCTCCATATGGTACAGGACTATCGGTATACTTCAATAATATAGATGCTATAAATACAAAAAGCAGAGTCCCTATTATTATTAATGGAAAAATATATCTCTTCGGAGTGTGAGTAATAGGGAGTGTTCCTTGTTCACTATACTTATGTTTGTTCCAATAAATCCAACCATATATACTTGCGAAAAAGTAATAGACATTTACACCCATATCTGCATAAAACTTACTTTGCAAAAATATCCAAATGTATACTACAGGCATTATTACACCTACTGGCCATAGCCATTTGCTGGCTTTAAATTCGAAGTAGAGATAAATTAATCCTATTACTGCACCTATAATTTCAATTGTTTGCATCTAAATCTATTCAAAAAGACATTAAATGTAACTCGATTCTGTGAAGAATCGAGTTACAAGACAATTTATTATAATCATACTTCTTAAAATGAAAGCGTGAGTCGTGTCATAAAGTTGCGTGTTGCCTGAGGATAATAACCAATATAATTTATAGTGCTTCCATCAGAAAATGTGTCAGTTGCTGCCCAACCATTTGCAATATATTCTTTGTTAAATATGTTATTGATAAATACTTGCAAGTTAAACGTTCCAATAGGTGTTTTATTAAATGTGTAACCGGCTGACAGGTTGCTAACAAAATATGCATCTATGGATTTAGTGTCATCAGATGTGTTATCCATATATTGCTTGCCTACATACTTACCCATTAAATTTAAATAAAATGATGAATTTGGTTGCCATGTTGCACCTAGTGCGCTTATAAAATCAGGTGAGTAAGAGATATTGGTTGTGCCATATTCTTTTGAAATTTGACCTTCCCAGTTCCAATTGTTTTGATTGTCATAGTGATCGAACCAGGCAACATAATTCTTAATTTTATTGCTACTGAAGGTCGCATTTGCATCAAGTTGAATCTTATTAGTCCATAATGGAACAGATGCTTCAAGTTCTAGTCCTGCACGATAACTGTCTTTAACATTTTCCATTAGCTTGTATCCTATATCAGTTAGTTTGCCTGTTTGAACCATTTGATTGTTATAGTCCATAAAATATAAATTAGCTCCCAGATGTAATCCGTTTGTTTTATTAAAACGATATCCAAGTTCGTAATCAATCATTCTCTCTGGTTGAATAGGATTTACCCCACCACCTTTAATACCATCTTTCAGGTCGGCTCTAAGAGGCTCACGTTGCCCAACAGCCACTGAAGCATATATTTGGTTTTGACTATCAAATCTTACTGATACACCTGCCTTGGGGTTAAAGAAGTTATATGTAAAATTTCCTGTAAGATTTTCTAGATCATCGTCAGTTCCACTAAACTCATAACGTACATTTCTGTACTGCAAATCACCAAAAAGCGAAAAAATATTATTTAATTGATATTCGGCTTTAGTGAAAAAGTTTAATTCTGTTTTCACTCCTAAGTTTTGATACCACTCATAGTTTTCAGTTATATTATTATTGTGTTTAATCCAAGGAAGCCTTCCAAAATGATCGCCATGATAATAACTGTACATGCCACCAAACGTCACATTTAATTTATCTTTCACATAATTCATTCCTAAATTAGCTACATAGAAATCATTTTCCATCAGTTTTTGACGGATAAAATCAGATCGCTCATATGTGACACCTTTAATAGTTTGGGGTTCAATACCGAAATCAGAATACTTTCTGTTATATCTGTAATTTTCATAATACCCATATCCATGATTGTAGCTTAAACCGGCATTTAATGAAAGGAATGGAGTTAATTCTCTAGTAAGTGTTAACTGTAGAATATCGGAATAATAATTATCTGTTTCATTGTCATATATTAATTTATTTCCCGCATCATCATAATATACACCAGCCGGATTATATCTTCGTCCAAATTCTTCCATTTGCTCAGGTGAAATTCCTTCCCAAGTTATTCCTGTATGTTGAATACCTTTTAAGTAACTCAATCTGATTAATTGTTTGTCAGTATAATGAGATAAGGCGGCATAAAAATTGGTGTGATTAACACTTCCATTCTTTATATAACCTTCACCAAGAACACGAGAAAATCTAGCATCTAAGGAAAGTCCATTATTTAATATTCCTGTTCCCATTGCAATGTTAGATAGAAACGTGCCATAACTCCCTACTGCTGTAGATGCTTCGCCATAAGCTTCTGAGCTTGCTCCTCTAGTTTGTAGAGATATGCTTGCACCAAAGGCAGCAGAGCCATTTGTTGATGTTCCAACACCACGTTGAATTTGAATATTCTGCAAAGAGTTTGAGAGGTCGGGTAGATTTACCCAAAATACCTCTTGAGTCTCCGGGTTGTTTAGAGGCATTCCGTTAAGAGTAACATTAATACGCGTTGCATCTGTTCCTCTTATTCTGAAATGAGTGTTACCTACACCCAATCCATCTTCAGTAAAAGATACAAGTGATGGTGTAGTTTGTAGAATTGCAGGTATGTTTCTAGCTGCATTCTCTTTTCTGATATCAGATAGAGAAATGTTTGAGAACGATACTGGAGTATTAACTCCTGCACGTGTAGCCGAAACAACTACTTCTTCAAGTTGATAATGATCTAGGCTGTCCGGTGAAGCAGCCAGCAATTGATAACCCTCTGCTGACAAGAATATCAGCATTAATAAAAAGAAAACCTTTTTCATTTACTTAAAATTTTACAATGTGCATCACAACTGTCTATCAGAAGCTAATCACATCTGGTTTGTTAATAAAAAAGGGGATTGTAGTAAGATATATACCAAAAATCACATTTAAGTGACCCGTTCTCCCTCCGCCGGCATTATCCGGATCAGGTAATCTGGGTATGATCTCAGCCCGTATGAGTGGGCACCCCTGTAGAATGAAGAGACAAAGATATGTTCTTTTTGTTCAAATTCAAATTTTGTTATATTTATATTCCAGTACAAAAAAATGGAGTCGTAAATACTCTCTTGGAAAAAGTATTATTATCAAAATTGATTAAAGAGCTAAAAACTTACCGTTATTTTGATAAATATCTGGAAATATTCGTAAATTCGTCAATAAATATATTAATTAAACGTATATCTAGTAAATAAGTCCAAGCAGTTATATGGGAGACAGCAATAAAATAGTAGTAGATGAAGGTCAGATAATAGAAGATGAATTTCAAGCTCTTTTAAACGATTATCTGAATTCGAATCACCGACGAAAGGTTGAGATAATAACCCGTGCATTTAATATGGCTAAGGAGGCTCACAAAGGCGCCCGCCGTCGTTCCGGTGAAGCTTATATCTTACATCCCTTATCTGTGGCACGTATTGTTTCAAAAGAAATTGGGCTAGGCTCTACTTCTATTTCTGCAGCATTATTGCATGATGTGGTAGAAGATACTGATTACACTGTTGAAGATATAAGAGCACTTTTTGGAGATAAAATAGCATCTATTGTTGATGGTCTCACAAAAATATCCAGTGGTATGTTTGGAGAGAACGTGTCAGCTCAGGCTGAGAATTTTAGAAAACTGCTATTAACCATGTCAGATGACATACGCGTTATACTCATTAAAATAGCAGACAGGCTGCATAATATGCGCACACTGTCATCCATGTCGCCTACAAAACAGTTTAAAATTACTGGAGAAACTTTATACATCTATGCTCCCTTAGCTCATCGGTTAGGACTTTTTGCAATAAAGACCGAGCTTGAAGAACTGTGTTTTAAATATGAACATCCCGAAACATATGCTGATCTTACAAAAAGAATTGAGATTACAGCTCCAGAGAGAAATAAGATTTATGAAAACTTCTCTGTGCCTGTAGTAGAGGCACTTGATAAAATGGGTATAGATTATGATATGCACGCACGCGTTAAATCGGTATACTCCATTTGGAATAAAATGCAGAAAAAGGGTATCGAGTTTAATGAAGTATATGATCTTTTTGCTGTTCGTATAGTTTTTGAATTAACCCCTGGTATTGATGAGAAAAAACGATGTTGGGATATATATTCAGCCATTACAGATATTTATAAATTACGCCCCGATAGAATTAGGGACTGGGTAAGTCATCCTAAAGCAAACGGTTATCAGGCTCTTCATCTCACAGTCATGGGTCCTGATGGTAAGTGGATAGAAATACAGATTCGAAGCCGAAGAATGGATGATATTGCCGAAAAGGGATTTGCTGCACACTGGAAGTATAAAGAAGGTAAAATAGAGGAGGATAATGAACTCGAAAAATGGCTCAAAACAATTCAAGAGATATTATCAAACCCAAACCCCAACGCAATTGATTTTCTTGATACAGTAAAAATGAATCTTTTCTCATCAGAGATCTTTGTTTTTACACCAAAAGGAGAGATAAAGACTTTGCCTCAAGGAGCAACAGCACTTGATTTTGCCTATTCTATTCATACACGTATTGGAGATCATTGTCTAGGTGCCAAAATTAACCATACACTAGTTCCTTTAAGTCAGAAATTAAGCAGTGGTGATCAAATAGAAATACTTACATCACAATCTGTTCATCCACAGCCCGAGTGGCTCAATTTTGTATCAACAGCAAAAGCCAGAACTAAAATAGAGGCGTCAATTAGACGTCAGCGACGACGAGTTGCGGAAAAGGGTAAAAACATGCTAGATGAATTGTTTGGTAATGAGACTATTGATAATACAACATTCAATAAAATTCTTCATGTTTATAATGCCGAGAATAAAGAAGACCTCTATTTTTTAATAGGCAATAATGACATCATACTTCCTCAAGACAAGCAAGTTTTTATAAAGGTAAAGGATGAGCCCACTAAAAGTGAGAATCTTTTTGTTAGATATATGAAGCAGGCTATGAGTGCAATAAAGAAGCCTGGTACAGACCATAAATCAAACAAAGTGGGTAGTGAATTAGTTGAACTGGTAGAAAATAAGGGGAAAGTAAAGATTGACAGAAAATCGATATACAAACTAGAGGAACATAATTTCATAAAAAACTTCATTATATTGTCCTGTTGCAATCCCCTCCCAGGTGATGATGTATTTGGATTTATAACAGATAATGAAGAAGTAGAAGTTCATAAGCGATCATGCCAGAATGGATTAAGAATAAAGTCTAATCATGGCGATAGAATCATTGATGTAGCATGGGGAGATTACCGACAATATTCATTTTTAGCATCAATAGTTTTTACTGGAATTGATAGGGTAGGAATACTTGGTTCAATTCTTGCAAAATTAGCTGAAGATCTGATTGTAAATATACAAAGTGTAAATGTATCTTCGAATGATGGAATATTTGAAGGTATTCTTAATGTACATGTTCATAGTGCCGAAGAAGTGAATCAGCTATGTGCTAAAATAGCAAAAGTGAACGGTGTAAGCACCGTTCACAGATCTAATTTATAATAATAGAAGAAAAAAGGATTGAGAATTATCCTCTTTTTCTTTTCCTTCCAAATAAAGCCGATGTTACTTTCCTTGCGCCAAAAGCTAATAATGCTGGTTTCACAAATTTCCAAGATAAAGAACCTATAAATGGTAAATTAGACATAACGATTTGCATCGCTGCACTATTTAACCAAGAATGATGTCCTTTGGTAACAAATGGAGTTATTGAAGAAGAAGATGAAGTTGTGAGGTTGTCAACTGTTTCTGTGAGCTTAGATTTTATTGAAGATGTAACACCTTTAGTTAGTAACGATCCCCAATTATCATTTAGGTACTGTAATTCATACGATAAACGCTGACTGGCAATTGCACGTTCTTCTTTATGACGTTTTTTTTCCAGTTGCAATTCTTTAAGTGGGCTCAATTTATACCTGCTCATTTGTCGCTTATTTTTTCATCTTTATCATCTTGTTTCAAAAGAAAGTTGACGATACGATTTGTGAATTTAGTTTGAATTGGCTTTCTACAAAGTAATAAAATTAATATTACAAATACTGCAAACCCAGAAACAATTACAAACCCTTGCCAATAACTATTTAGCAGTTCTCCCAGATATAGTCCTGCTGTTATAAAAATAAAGAGCAAGGCTATTAACGCTATAGCACCTAGCAAGAGCCCATACAGTAAAGCTGATGAACCTATGCTAATTTTTTCGAAAGCTGATAGTTTTCCGAGTTCAAGTGTACTAGTGATATATTTTCCTATATCATCTCTCATGTCCTCAAACAACGTACTTACCTTTTTCTCTTCCATTTTTAAATCAAATTTTGATGATATTATTGTTTAGACAGCTCTTTCTTAGCTATATCTGCCAAATCATCTATATCCTCCTTAAGATCGTGAACTTCACTTTTACCTTTATAAACTGCTGTTTTTACATTCGCCTTTACTTTATCTGCAAATTCATTAGCATATTCAAGCCACTCTTCTCTTTTGTCAGTTCCCATGATATAACCAACTGCAGCACCAAGTGCTATTCCAATTCCCAGACCTAATAGTAATTTTGCTTCTGATTTCATAATTTATTCGTTTAATGGTTTGTTATTAGTATTTTACAATCACTGATTGTTTATGTTATAATTTAGGTGAAACGTAGTTTATGGCCATTTGTTTGGGCTTTACAATAGTTAAAACGTTTAATATACAAAAAAGTTTTATGAAGACGAATTCAAATTACAGTTCTTTATATTGCTTCTCCGAATAATGTAGCCGATGTAAAGCCTGTTATTACAACTTTTGCAAACTGACCAATCCGATAATTCTTTTTATCGAAAATCACAACTTTATTTTGTTCGTTTCTTCCAAATAACTGTTCTCTAGAGCGCTTAGAAAATCCTTCAATAAGTACCTCAAACTCCTTACCTAAATCTTTCTCGTTACTTTCACGAGACAATTCTAGTTGAAGGTCTATTATTTCTTGAAGTCTTCTTGATTTAACCTCTTCGCTGATGTTGTCATCAAGTCTTTTTGCTGCATAAGTACCTGGTCTTTCAGAATATTTAAACATAAATGCAGAATCAAAACCAACCTCACGCATTAGAGATAGAGTTTCTTTATGATCCTCTTCAGTTTCTGAATGAAAACCACACATTATATCAGTTGAAAGACCACAATTTGGTATAATTCGCTTAATTGCAGCAATCCTCTCCATATACCACTCTCTATCGTATCTTCTATTCATGAGCTTAAGCATTCGTGAGCTACCCGACTGCACTGGCAAGTGAATATAATTTGCAAGGTTTTTATATCGAGCTATTGTTTCTAGAGTCTTATCATTCATGTCCCAAGGATGAGACGTAGTAAATCGTATCCTTATTTCTGGTGCTTGCTCTGCTACTAAAGCAAGAAGATCTGAGAAATCTATAACTCTATCTTCATCTTTAAATTTATATGAATTTACATTTTGACCCAGAAGAATTACTTCTCTAAAGCCTTTTGCTTGCATATCACGCAATTCGTTTAGTATGCTTTCAGGTTCTCTGCTACGTTCTCTTCCACGAGTGAAAGGGACAATGCAATATGTGCAAAACTTATCACAGCCACGCATTATGGAAAGATAACCAGAGATATTGCTACCATTTAATTTAAGAGGAATAACATCTTTATATGTTTCTGTTTTAGACAGCTCAACATTCATAACCTTCTCTCCCTGTTCAGCAGCACCCACCAGATTTGGAAGATCTAAGTAGGCATCAGGACCAACTACAATATCAACCTTGTGATCATCTATAAGGTCAGATTTCGCTCTTTCTGCCATGCAGCCCAAAACACCAATAATTAGATTTTTATTTCTTTTTCTTTTTAGCGACTGGAAGTATTCAAGTCGCTGAATTACCTTTTGTTCAGCATTCTCTCTTATCGAACATGTATTTACGAATATAGCATCAGCATCTTTGTCGTTATCAGTCAATGTATACCCATCCATCTCCATAATCGAAGCCACTACTTCTGTATCTGCCACATTCATCTGACAACCATATGTCTCTAGAAATAGTTTTTTATCTTTTATATTTAGTGAATCCATTTTTTTTCTTTTGAAGCTTTGTAAAACTGTGATTTATTGTCGTGAAAATGAAAAGTTAAATATCAATTTTAAATAACTTAAGTTGCATTATTTCGATTCTTTTCTTATTTTTGTAATAAGGAAAAAATAAGATTTTTTTCATAGTTAAGGTTTTGGTTAAAAATTCTCGAGAGTGACTGTGAAGTTGCTCTCGTTTTTTTTCTCCAAAACATACTTAAACAGGTAAAAAATAACTATTTTTGTCCTATTACAAAATTAATAAAATTATGGAAATCGGGGACATCTTTTACATAATCATTCTTTCACTTTTTATGATATTGGGATTTTTTAATGATTCCAGGAAGAAGAAAAATGAGCAAAAGCAACAATCACAACCAAAACCAGATATATACGAATATGATGAGCCAGAGATTATTCCTCCGCTATACAAGAAAATTACACCTCCAGATCCTAATGTTTTAAAACGAAAAAGTTCTTGGGAAAGCGATGTTTCAAAGCAACATGCACAAGAAGGGAAGATCGCATTCCAGTCATCTATGCAGTTTTTAACCGATTTCTCTAAAGAATCTTCTCTTAAAAATTCAATATACGTAAATGATACAGGTGAGACATACATGCAAGACACAGAATCTCACAATAGAATGGCAGAATTTGATGATAATCAAGCTTTAGGTAATGATATTATCAATGATCTTATTGGTGAGAA
>DUUR01000236.1 GCA_012841425.1 Bacteroidales bacterium
TAAAATATATTCATCTGATATTCCTCTTGGTGTTACTACACAACGGACTGGCTTTTTCAAGCGGATATTTATTGCCTAAGTTGTTTAAGATAAATGAAATAGATTGTAGAACTATATCAATTGAAACGGGCATACAGAACTCAGGGCTAGGCCTTGCTCTTATATTTAATCCAAGGATATTTCCACCTGAGCTGAATTTAGGTGGAATGGCTATGGTAGCTGCCTGGTGGGGAATTTGGCATATAGTGGCGGGACTTATTCTTGCTACTTACTGGAGAAAACGTAAGGTTAAAGAAATAGCAACTGCTAATTAGTTTAGCTATACTAATTAAATATATTTGGACTGAACTTAGGTCTAATATGATACTATACTATAAATTGAAATATGCTTTACAACTACGACTTTCGTTATTTTTTGGCAAAAATCCCTGTTAAGTCTGTATTAAGACTAAACTTCAGGAAAATGGTCTTTACTGGTAGGAAAGAGAATGTATCTAAAAACAGACCAATTATATTTGCACCTAACCACAGAAATGCTTTGCTGGATGCTCTTTTGATAGTATATGCAGGGTATCATTTTAAGCAGGTAGTATTTCTTGCACGTGCAGATATATTTAAACAGAAGTTTGTTGCATGGATGCTTAGAGGTATGCGCATTATCCCAGTTTTTAGAATTCGAGATGGAAAAGACAATCTTGATAAGAACAAAGATATATTTAATAATGCGGCACGAATCCTTAAAAAGAACAACCCTATTGCGCTGTTTCCAGAGGCAAGACATAATCCTAAACAATCGCTCCTTCCCATACAGAAAGCTGTACCTCGAATAGTACTGCCAACCGAGGCATCGCTTAACTTTGAGCTAAATAGTCAGATTGTACCTGTATCTATATATTATCGCGATATCTTTGGCTTTCTAACTGATGTTTACATTACTTTTGGCACTCCCATAGAGGTATCAAAATATAAGGAAGTTTATACAGAAAACCCAAATCTTGCAACCAATCAGCTCCGACAAGAGCTTGAAATAAGTTTAAGGTCGATGGTTGTTAACATCTGGAACGATGAGTTTTATGATGAGTATAAAGATGCTATAGACTGGAATGGCGAGCTACTAGCAATTGAGAAATTCTCTCACAGAAAGGATGATTATCTACAAGCATCACTAGAGATAGTGAAAAAATTAGACAACCTTTATGAGAATAACCGCCAAGAATTTGACAATAAAATTAAGGATTTTCGTGAAGCTAAAGCGATATTAAAAGAACACCAACTAAGTACGAAAGACAAGATATGGAAACCAGCTACCGAGATGAATATAGTTAGTCGTTTTACCAGTCTAATCTTAACTGCACCAATCATGCTATTTGGATACCTCAATGCGATATTCCCTCTCTTAATCAATAAAAAACTGCTCAGCTTTTTTAAGGACAACCAGTTTATCCCATCTGTGAGATATGCAACGGGACTAATATTCGTACCTATATTCGATCTTATACAGTCGCTTATTATTGGCTCAGTAACTAATAACTGGTTGCTTGCACTCACCTATTTCATTGCTATGCCAATCACATTCTATTTTGCTTTATATTGGCGCAAATGGTGGCATTCTGCTAAACGCGACTTAAAGGTAAGTAGATTCAAGAAACAGTTCAGTGATAAATGGGTACGTTTAGTTCAGCTAATAAAACTATAAACGAAAACGTTTGTTACTGATTACATAACTCTTATAGTTATATCTCTAAAACAATAACTGTTTTACAAAGCTTAATGAGTAGATGTTAAATAAATTATTTCCTGTCCTTAAGATAGAAAGTAATCTTATTTGCTTTAACCAACTCCTCGTGGCTGATGCGGTAATTCCTAAATCGTTTACCATCAACCTCTATTTTATCTATGTAAATAGCATTTGAAGAAGGACGTATTGTCTCAATTTCAATTGTATGATTATTGTAATGAAATTCGTCTAGGTTTAATGTAACCTTATCAAAAACAGGAGTTGTAATAGTATAAGACGGATCAGTTGCGTTATCAGGATAAAAACCCATCATATTAAA
>DUUR01000237.1 GCA_012841425.1 Bacteroidales bacterium
TTAAAAGCTGAAGGCAGTGGTTTTGGTTTGTATGTAACTAAAGGGTTAACTGAAGCATTAAACGGGGAAATTAAACTAACCTCTGAAAAAAATAAGGGGACTCAGGTAATCATAAAACTCCCAATAGATCAGATTAAAGATTTTATACCAGATGAGTCTTTATTCAAGAATGATATTTCAGGTAAAGTGCGGAAGTACGATAAAATACTAATTTTTGAAGATGATATTTCACTTGGAAATCTTATAAAAGAATTTCTAATACAGAAAGGATTTAAAGTAAAACTATGTAACAACTCACGTGATATAAAAGGATTTATCCGTTTAGTTTCAGATTTTGATATTGTGTTTACTGATATGCATTTAGTAGATATTAGTGGAACTGAAATTCTCAATGAAATAAGGAATATCAATAAAAATATTCCTGTTTGGTTAATGACTGCCAATGACGAATATAATAATAATAAAACAGTTAAGGAGGGTTTTGACGGGCTCATAAGTAAACCTATTAGAATGAGCATATTAATTAACATTCTTAATTCTGAATATAGAAAGAAAAGGATAGAAAAAGTAAACAACACCAAACAGACTGGAGCACTGGCTTATGGTTCTAAAAAAAGCAATGGGTCTTTATTGCCACTAGAAGACAAATTTCCACAACTGGTTTCTATGTTTGGTGATGACACTGAATCGATAAAAGAAATTCTTTTGAATTTTGTGGAAACTACAGCAAAAGACACAGACATTTTAGCTAAACTAGTAAATGAGGGGAAATTTAGCGAAGCACAACATATTTGTCACAGAATACATCCATTTTTAAGCCAGTTAGATGCTTCCTACCTAATTGTAAATCTTATTAAGATGGATAAATTAAGAAGTAAAGACGAGTCATTGTATCCAGATTGGAAAAGAGATATTACAAAATCTATTTCAGATATAAAGGAATTTTCTAAAAACATAGAAAATAAATACTTATAACTCGATATTATATAAATGAATCTTATTGTATAAAGTCTTTCTATCTATATTAAGAAGCTTTGCCGCTTTAGTCTTATTACCATTAGATTTATGGAGTGCTTTTAAAATCTTATCTCTTTCATCTTCAGGCTTATTATACAACGAATGATTACTTTTATAACTGGCTTCCAAATCAGTAGTATAAGAATTTGTTTTTATCTCTGTAGCATGTAGACTACTATTTGGCAACTCAGAGTATCCTGATAAACTAGGAAGGCTAGTAGAAGTAATGGTATCTCCTGTAGTAAATAAAACAGATCGTCTCACAACATTACGCAATTCTCTCAAGTTTCCAGGCCAACTATAATTCTCTAATAATTTTAATGCCTCTGGAGATAAATAATTAACATCTTTCTCTAGCTCATTACTTGCTTCATCCATAAAATGCTGAGCATATAAAGCAATATCTTCAATGCAATCTCTCAAGGCAGGCACTTTTATGAGAAACTCATTTAACCTATGATATAAATCCTCTCTAAATTTACCTTGCAATATCGCTTGCTCAAGGTTTTCATTAGTAGCTGTAATTATTCTTACATCCACCTCAATATCTGTTGATGTGCCTATAGGTCGTATTTTCTTCTCCTGCAAAGAACGTAGCATTTGCGTTTGTACACCATAAGGTAAATTTCCTACTTCATCTAAAAACAAGGTACCACCGTTAGCTTCCCAAAAAAAACCGTTTTTATCATCTATAGCAGAAGTAAAAGATCCTTTCTTATGCCCAAAGAGTTCACTTGGGGCAAGCTCTGTTGACAAACTACCACAATCTACTGCAATAAAAGGTCCTTGGGCTCTATTGCTTCTATTATGTATCATATGAGCAACATGCTCTTTTCCTGTTCCACTTTCTCCGATAATCATAACACCCATTTGAGTTGGGGCAACTAAATCTATAAAGGAATACATTTGCCGATATAACGGGCTAGTACCTTCTACAATTTTGGAATTATCTTTATTATTGTTTCTGTTTCCTTTATTCTTAATCTTTAAGGAGGATGACTCTTCATTAGATTTATTTTGATCAAAAACGGATTGAATCTTCTTGGTAAGTATTGAAGGATTTATTGGTTTCTCTAAGAAATCAAAAGCACCTAATTTTATTGCTGACACAGCTGTCTGAACTTCACCATAACCAGTCATAATTATTACGGGAGTAGTAATACGCATCTTCTTCAACCAAGATAAAAGCATAATACCGTCACCATCAGCAAGTTTTAGGTCGGAAAGAATTAAATCAAATATCCTTTTCTGAGATAGTACATTCTGAGCCGACATCATTCCACTACACAGTGTTGCCGTATACCCATTCCTTCCGAACCATTTTAGTAACATAGTACCGAAAGCACTATCATCTTCAACTATCAATATTTGTCCTTGCACCTTAATTATATATTATCGTAAAGATATACCATTTTATTGTTATCAAAACTATTATAAGCTTTAGATTATGTTTTTTTTAATTATATAATACCACAAAATGTAGTATTTTTGAGGCTAAAGATAATTTAAAATGATTACAATGTCAAACAGAGAAAGTATCATAAAGCTTAAGAGCATACAAAACATTCTAATTAATAAACAGATGGATGGTTGCATTATTTCATCTCCTGCTAATCAATTCTGGTTATGTGGATTTATTTTTGATGGTTATATCTATATACAGCCCGTAGGACCTGCCATATTATTTGTAAAACGACCCTTCAATTTAAAAGATGATAGAGCTGTATTTATAAGAAAACAAGAACAGATCCCAGAGCTTCTTCAAGAGATAAAATATCCTTTACCTACTCGTCTAATGATGGAAACTGATTATCTCTCATATAATGCAACTATACGCCTCCAGAAAGCATTAAAAACGCATGAAACTGACAATATATCATCAGATCTTAGAAACCTAAGGATGATTAAAACTACAGAAGAGCTAGCTCAAATTAAAAAATCTGCTGAATTACATACAAAAGTTTACAAGAGAATACCTTCATTATATATAAAAGGTATGACTGACCTTGAGTTACAAATAGAGATTGAAAGAGAAATGAGGTTACATGGCTCTATTGGAATTTTCAGGTCCTTTGGTGAAAATATGGATATCTTTATGGGAAGTTTATTAGCCGGAGATAATGCTCAGGCTGCATCTCCATTCGATTATGCATTAGGAGGTGAAGGAATATCTCCAATACTACCTTTAGGTGCTAATGGCTCTATACTCAAATCAGGTACTACAATAATGATTGATATGGCAGGAAACTATCGACCTTATATGGATGATATGAGTCGAACATTTTCAATAGAACAAGCACCAGACACTGCATATTTTGCACACGAAATTTCAATTAAAATCCATAACTCAATTAAGTCTTTTGCAAAACCCGGAACATCTTGTTCAGATATATACAACACAGCGCTAGAAATAGTAAAAGAAAATAATCTAGAGGCATATTTTATGGGAACTGGCCAACAGGCCAAATTTATAGGTCATGGTGTAGGGTTGGAAATTAACGAACCACCTGTATTCACTCCACGATCAAAAGAAACGCTAGTTGCTGGTATGGCTATTGCCCTTGAGCCCAAATTTGTATTACCTGGAATTGGAGCAGTAGGAATTGAGAACACCTATATTGTAAATGAAAATGGTTTGGAGAACATAACCCTATGTGAAGAGGAAATGATTATTCTTAAATAATAAGAGATATTAATAACGAGATTAAATTATTGATTAGATAAAGTTATTTAGGCAAGCCCTTTTCAACAATATAGTTGATAAAGCTGATACCGATTTTGGTGGCTATATAAGCACTTTTGTTTTAGGAATTTGTTTAATCCTTTTCTATTTAGATATAATATTATCATTTTGTTGCTTTATTCAACAAAAAAAAATCCCGATTGGAACTAAATCCAACCGGGACATTTTATAAAGAACGGCGGCTACCTACTCTCCCACAAAATATGCAGTACCATCGGCGCTATTGGGCTTAA
>DUUR01000238.1 GCA_012841425.1 Bacteroidales bacterium
CCACAATTGAGGGTTTTCTATTATAGAGGGTAATGAAAAGATGTTGTTGCCTTTTTGAAGTTTAACCTCCATGCCTGTAGATTGGAGTTGTTTAAGCTCCTCTTTATCATTTAATGAGTAGCCAAAAGCAATTGTAGCATTCGTATTTTCTATTGAATAGATTTCTATAATATTATTGATATTGGCCTTTTCGCTTGTAACCGACGATTGCTTTACGTAATAATCATCAATTCTTGCTTTATCATAGAAATTGAGCGTTACAGGTTTCCATATTCCCATTTGCACAATACGAATTCCCCAGTCCCAGCCAAAATGATAAGGGGCTTTGCGGTTATAAACGCTTAGCTTTTCATCTCTATGGTCGTTGCCAGCCGGATACTCATATCCAAATGTTTCTCTGGCGGGCATCATACGTTTAATTGGAGAGTAAAACCTTATATATAACTTATTCTCACCCTCTTTTAGAATGTTTTTTACAGGAACCTTATGGCCTATAAACATGTTTTCTGTTTGTAGTATCCTAGAACCATTTAGAAATACATCGGCATGTGTATCTAATCCTTCAAAAAAGATGTATGCGTCGTCGTGATTTAGTTGATTGGCACTTACTACAAATGTTTTTCTGTAATCCCAATCTTCATCTTCAACCCATTGAATATCTTTTTCGTTTGTACCATAAAATGGGTCGGGAAGGACATTATGCCTAATAAGATCTGCTTGCACTGAGCCAGGCACATCTGCATCATACCACACACTATCATTTACTTGTGAGAATTGCCAACCTTCGTTTAGTGAAATTGTCTCGCTAAACTGAGCCATCAAAAATAGAGGCATCATACTAAAAACTATGGTAATAAGTCTTTTCATATCTGTTATTATTTTTTACTATAGTTGCAAAGATAACCACATCAAGAGAATTAAATAGTTTTATTTAAACTCTTTTTTCATATAAAAAAAGTAAGTTTGTAATGTTTAATGGCACTCAGTCAGTAATTTTGTAGGTTATGCACGACGATATTCAAATAAGAAGAGAGGAGTTTTTATTGCATTATAAAAAGGTATACTCATTTTTAAGAGAAAAGTGGGATATAAAAACTCTGTTCTTAATGAAAAATATATTGAAGGAGTTTTTGCTTTCTTATGATGAGAGCAAGGTTGGTGAAATGGAAGACGAGATATGGTGTGACTTAAGAACAGCCATAATTGCCGTTGAAGAGGTGGGCTTGAAGCAGTCGGCAGTACTTGCCATCATCCTTTTACACCCCGTTTCTGATGGTGCCTATACAATTGATAAATGCAGTAATACTTTTGGCGAAGAGACCGCAATTATATTAAGGGGACTTATAAAAATACGTGAGTTTAGTGATAAGAAGTCGGCCGTTGAGTCTGAAAACTATATAAAGCTTCTTTTATCAATTGCCGAAGATATACGCGTAGTTTTTATAATGATTGCTCAACATCTGAGATTGATGCGTGAAGCCAAATCTACAACTGTAAACGAGAGGCTAAATCTTTCTGTTGAGTCTACTTATTTGTACGCTCCACTGGCGCACCGTCTTGGTCTGTATGCTATAAAATCTGAGCTTGAAGATTTATCGCTGAAATACACTGATAGGGAGACTTACGACTTCATTGCAAGAAAGCTAAACGAAACTAAGCGTTCGCGCGATAGGTATATAAATGAGTTTATTGAGCCTGTGAAGGAACGATTGAAAAGTACTGGTTTTAATTATGAGATAAAAGGGCGAACGAAATCTATATTCTCTATATATAATAAATTAAAAAAACAGAAAATAGAGTTTGAGAATATATACGATCTTTTTGCAATTAGAGTAATACTTGATGCACCCGAGGAAGATGAAAAAGCACAATGCTGGCAGGTATACTCAATTATAACCGATATGTATCAACCCAACCCAAAGAGATTGAAAGATTGGCTTTCTATACCCAAAAGCAATGGGTATGAGTCGCTTCACATAACTGTAATGGGTGCCAATTCGCGGTGGGTGGAGGTGCAGATTCGTACAAAACGTATGGATGCCATAGCAGAACGAGGACTGGCAGCACATTGGAAGTATAAAGGAGTTAAGGAGGAGTCGACACTAGATGGATGGTTGCAATCGCTCAGAGAGTCATTAGAGAATAGTGAGACAAATTTGAGTCAGAAGCTAAATGACTTTAAGCTTGATTTATATGAGGAGGAGATATTTGTTTTTACTCCAAAGGGCGATTTATTTAAGCTGCCTAAGGGTGCTACGATATTAGATTTTGCATTTTCTATTCACTCCAAGCTGGGATCAACCTGTGTATCGGGGAAGGTAAATGGAAAGAATGTTCCTATTAAGCACAAGCTAAAGAGTGGCGATCAGGTTGAGATAAACACCTCTTCGCATCAGTCGCCTAAGCAAGATTGGTTAAGTAGTGTTGTAACTTCAAAGGCTCGCACAAAGATTCGTCAGCTGCTAAAAGAGGAGGCTAGCAAGCAGGTTGATATTGCCAAGGAGACACTATCGAGGAGGATGAAGAACCGTAAGATTGAGCTCGACGATTCACTTCTAATGCAGTTGATAAAAAAGCTGAGATATAAAACTGTTACCGATTTTTTTGCAGACATTGCAAATGGAAAGAATGATGTTAACTGGGTGATAGACCGCTATCTGGAGATGGGCAACAAAGAGCAAGAGCTTAAAGAAACGCATGCCTCTATTAGTGC
>DUUR01000239.1 GCA_012841425.1 Bacteroidales bacterium
TCATTCATTGCCTTATACGTAAGGAATACACCAATGGGGAGTAGCACCAGTGCACTAAACCACATTCCAAACCAGTGCTCCCAAACACCATCTCTAGTCATTTTAAATCCCACATTATCTACTATATAGTAAATTATAAATAGAATAACTGAAATTACAATTGGAGTACCCAAACCACCTTTACGAACAATAGAACCTAGCGGAGCACCAATAAAGAAAAATATCAAGCAAGTAAATGGAATTGTAAACTTTCTGTGCCACTCAACCCAATGCCTATTTATAGTTTTTTGGGTACTTGTTTTATTAATAGATTTAAATAAAAACTCATTACTATTATTATCAGCTTTCGTGTATGCATTCTGCATTATAGAAGACTGTTCGTGCAACGCTTTAGACTGAAAAAGAGTATCAGGTGACGGTACTTCAACATCAGAATTTAAGGCTGCAGTAATAACAGAGTCTCTCTTATTTTGGGGGTAACTGCTTCTGAAAGACAAATATGAGTAGTTCCTCATCATATTTCTATCTACTATATTCACACTATCCATTATTTGCTTCATCGAGTCTATAGAAACAGACAACTTCGAAAGGTTTTTAGAAACATAGTTACTAGTAGAGCTGCCCTCAATTACATCTTCGCCCATTCGCGAGAAGTTGGCATCGTAAGGGATCATCATCACCTTCTCCTTAAAGTTTTCTCTAGAGTAAGGAACAAAATCCTGATCATATCTTACGGCTTTTCCCTGATTCCAATTCTGAAATTGCTGACCACTATACATTGTGAAGATAACCATAGTTTTATCTTCATTTGAAGACATCTTTGCAGAATCGCAAACTATTACGGCCATATTATTAAAACCACTTGCTATATCATATATCAACACATCATATAACATACCAGTTTTCTGATCTTTACGTTCAACATAAAGATTGTAACCATCAATTTCCTTATAAAAAACACCCTCAGGTATATCAAGCTCTGGCGATGCCTGCCTGATGGATATCAAAAGTGTGTAGAATTTTGTCTGTATTATGGGTAGGGCATTATTCTGAAAGAAAAAGGCACCTACACTTATTGAAAAAATAAGGATTATAAGTGGCTTCATAATCCCTAGCAAAGGAATACCCGCCGATTTTATTGCAAGTAACTCAAGATTTTCGCCCAAACTTCCAAAAACCATTAGGGAAGCTAACAATATTGATAGAGGAAGTGCCAGAGGTATAAGATTTAGTGCAGCGTATAAAAACATTTCGCCCAGCACATCTAAGCCCAAGCCTTTACCAACCATATCTTCAACATACTTCCAAAGGAATTGCATCAACACCAAAAACAGGCATATGGCAAATGTCATTAAAAATACAGGAATAAAGGTTTTTAGAATATAACTGTATAAGCGTTTTATGTGGAAATATTTTCTCATTAACAGTACAAAAAGAGACTTGTTTTAAATCCCTGCAAAGATAATAAAAAAGAAGCTACAATACACCAAGTCTTCTCTTCATCTCTTCAACCTGAGACTCCCATAAAGTGATGGCATCACCTTTATCATCGGGCTCTGCAAAGTCAGTAACTTCTAAGGTCATATCTCCCGACAAATCAAGTTTTCGCAACCTGAATTCAAAGTAAACCGATTCATCATCATCAATCCATCTGTATCGAACACTAACTTGAGGTCTGCTTTGAACTATTTCTGCCTGACTATCGCTTTTACCCCAAGTAAAAGTATATACAGACTCATTTTCATCCATGGCAACTTCATCTGCAAACCATTCCGAAAGACCGTCTATCTGACTAATCATGCGCCATAGACTACTTTGACTGGCGCTACCCATAAGAAACTCGATATGGAATTTTTCTTGTAACATGAATCATTTTAATAATGAGTCACAATATACAACATTTTTTAGATTATTCCATATCGAGTCAACATATTTATTACAACTAGTTGATATTTTTATTAACTAATTGGTTTATACTCTACAAACGCCTCTATTGCCTCGTATGAAGCAAGCCCAAGTTTCCAATACATATCGGCAGTAGCACGGTTTCTAGCCTCAGATCGTTGCCAAAATAGCCTCTCATCGTCTCCCAAGAACGGAGCACTCTCCATTTGCGATTGATGCTGTAAAATTGCATTTCTCTTTTGACGAAGTTCTTCAGGTGAAAGTGGAACCGCCATTTCGATATGATCAATCTCCCACTCCATCCAAGCTCCCCTGTACATCCAAATTCTACAATCTTTATACCAATCTTCAA
>DUUR01000240.1 GCA_012841425.1 Bacteroidales bacterium
TATAAACATGTATTTAGATTCTACTAAAAAGCAAGAAATCTTTGCAAAGCACGGAAAGTCTAACACTGATACTGGCTCACCAGAAGCGCAGATAGCATTGTTTTCATACCGTATTTCGCATTTGACTACACACTTGAAGTCAAACAAAAAAGATTATAACACAGAAAGAGCATTAAGAATTTTAGTTGGTAAGCGTCGTCGTTTACTAGATTATCTGATTGACAAAGATATTGAAAGATATCGTGCAATAATTAAAGAATTAGGAATCAGAAAGTAATTCTTACAAAAAACATCAAAGAGGATAAAGTTACATTTATCCTCTTTTTTTATTCAAACAACAGATATGACACATAATCAAACGCTTAAGGCATTAAAAGTAAAAATTAAAACAAAAACATATTATATAACTATGTTTTATAATATGTTTTTATATTTTGCCCATTCAAAATGATGCCATATCTTTGTATCGATAACCTAAAACAATCTTTTTTACCTTATATACTGATATCACGTTAACCAAATACGAAAGAGGCCATTTCAATCGAAGTGGCCTCTTTTAAATTTCAACCCACTCTAAACACTTTATGCTACTATTCTGTTATAGCTTTTGCCATAATTAAAAATGATAAATGAATAACAACTGGAAAAGAACTTTTGCAATTATCTGGAGTGGGCAGTTCTTCTCCATTCTCACAAGCAGCCTCGTAAACTTTGCAATTATAATTTGGCTTAGCCTACAAACAGGCTCAGCAGAGATGCTTGCCTGGGCAGCTATTGCCGCAATGCTTCCTCAGTCAATCATCGGGCCATTCACCGGAGCCCTAATAGACAGGGGTAATCGCAAACTAGTAATGATGCTTGCAGACACCTTCATTGCACTATGTACACTGTTACTTGCAATCTTGTTTTGGCTCGATGTAGCAGAACTATGGCATATATTCGCACTATTAGCACTTCGCTCAGTAGGCTCAGCCTTTCACATGCCTGCTATGCAAGCCTCTGTTCCATTATTAGCACCCACTGACCAATTAACCCGCATAGCCGGAATAAATCAAATTATAGCCTCCGTAAGCCAAATCGCAGGTCCCGCACTAGGAGCTATGCTTATTACAATATGGGATATAGAATATGTACTCATATTTGACGTAGCGGGTGCCTTGCTTGCAGTAACCTCTCTATTCTTCGTTCACATTCCCAATCCTGAAAAACAAAATGAGTTAGAAAGAGATATACTAAAAGAGATGAAAGAAGGAGCCATGGTGGTATTAAGAAATAGAGGGTTGAGTTTCGTTTTTCTATACTCAACCCTGGTAGTGTTTTTTATTGTTCCAATAAGCGTTTTATTCCCACTTATGACCCTCGACTATTTTAATGGCACAGAGTTTCAAGCTGGCATAATTGAAGCGATCTGGAGTGTGGGCGCATTAGTGGGAGGAGCAATAATGGGAGTAAAGGTATATAAAGTCAACCGGGTAGGATTAATAAATTGGATGCACCTATTGCTCGGAGTAGCATTTTTATTGTCGGGGCTGCTATCCCCCACAGGGTTTGTCTGGTTTGCCGTTTTAACGGGCCTTTCAGGCATTACTGGCGCAGTATACAACTCTGCCTTCACTGGCCTTATTCAAACCAAGATAGAGTCCACAGCGTTAGGCAGAGTTTTCTCTATGTATTATACAATCGCATTAATACCCTCGATGTTAGGATTAATTGGAATTGGATTTATAGCAGACACAATTGGTCTAAA
>DUUR01000241.1 GCA_012841425.1 Bacteroidales bacterium
AAACAACAGAAGGGGTTGATAGAAGTTTCACCTTACGATGGTTACCTTTAACAGCGTTCTCAGCTGCCACTTCACCCATACGAAATGCAACGTGAGCAAGCATCTTTATGCCATTAATATCACCTGGTGCATAAATACCTTTTACACTGGTCTCCATATACTGGTCGACCTTAATTCTACCTTTATCGGTTTCAAATTTCACTTCTCCCAAAGCCTCTAAGTCGGGGACTCGTCCAATAGCAAGTAACGCTTTATCAGCTATAATAGAGTCTTTACCTTCAATCTTAATCTCAATCTTATTTCCTTTATCAACAACTTCTGAGACCTTGGCTGAAGTCACAACTTCAATTCCCTTTTTCTTGATTAGCTTTGTAAGCTCTTCAGTAACATCATCATCAAACATAGATACAATATGATCCTGCATCTCAACAATAATGACTTTAGAGCCCAATCCAGCGAATGACAGTCCCATTTCTGCACCTATAACTCCACCGCCTAAAACAACCATAGTTTCGGGCACTTCCTTAATATCAAGGAGATCGTCACTGGTTAGAACCTTGTCATTCTTAATGCCAGGAATGTTTATCATGAAAACCTTAGAGCCACCTGCTAGAATTATTTTATCTGCTTTTATTATTTGGCTGTCATCAACTACAACATCTTTATTCTTATTGATCTTAGCAAATCCTTTGTAGATATCTACTCCGTTTGCTTTTAGTAGAGCTTCCACTCCGCTGGTTAGTTTTTTTACAACCCCATTCTTAAACTCTACAACTTTATTCATATCAATCCTTATCTCGGGGTTCTCAACAATAATACCCCTTGATGCGGCGTTTTTGATATGCTCAACTATCTCAACATTCTTAAGATAAGCTTTTGATGGAATACAACCAACATTTAAACAAGTACCTCCAAATGTACCTTTTTCGATTATTGCAACCTTGGCCCCTAACTGTGCAGCCCTAATTGCAGCAACATAACCTGCTGGACCTCCTCCAATAACTGCAATATTATAGTTATCTTCAAGACGAATCATTCGTTTATCTTCTTCACTCTCTTCAGCACCAGTATCTTCAAATTCTTCGGGCATAAGAGTGTCAACCGATTCATTTTCATCGCCAATGTAACCTATCACAGTAGTTACTGGAACTGTTTCATCATCATGGTGAACAATTTTAAGCAAGACACCAGAGGCCTCTGCCTCAATCTCCATGCTAGTTTTGTCGGTCATAATTTCAAGAATGATTTCTCCCTCTTTTACCGGATCACCTTCTTTTTTTAACCATTTTACAATTTGCCCTTCGGTCATGTCAATACCTGCTTTGGGCATGATTACTTCAAAAGCCATATTTTATCTTTTATTTTCTGTTGTCATTCTCACTATCTATTCTTTAAAATTCAACCCATTATATAAACAGGGTCAAGGGATCTTCCATAGCTACTTTAAGATCAGTCATAAACTTAGCTGCTGTAAGCCCGTCAATGATTCTATGATCAGATGTAAGACTAATCTTCATAATCGGACGAATAACAATTTCTCCATCTATGGGTACCGCTCTTTGCTGAGTTGATGCAACACTTAAAATTGCGGCGTTTGGCTGATTAATAATTGCTGTAAATTCATCTACACCATACATACCAAGATTGCTAATAGTAAATGTACTACCTGCTTGCTCATCTGGCAACAATTTCTTTGAAAAAGTACGTTCGGTCAAGTCCTTCATCGCAACTACGAATTCGGTAAGAG